>NZ_JBQDEX010000048.1:15207-18753 GCF_052084945.1 Oceanisphaera sp. | reverse complement strand
AGCGTACTACTCCGACAGACTCGCCGTAAACCCATCCATGGGGGCTCCGCCGCGCACTCCATGGCGCGGAGGGTCGACGGAGCAGACACCCTCTGCCTTTCCCTTAGCACCGAGTTGCCTGAATGTGTAGGCGAATGCTGGCTCTCGCATTAGGCTGCAGGCGAAAGTGAGTTACTGCAATTAAAAGAAATAGCACAAAGTAGAGAAACAGCCTTTCCAGAGCAGACGCCGTCACTGTACTGGGCTTATTATGCCTTAGCTCGATTGAGACGTGGCATGATAGTTCACGCAATGGCCGAGTGGGGCCGCAAGTGCTCTAGCGAGGCTGGTTTACGCTGATGGATTATGTTGAAGTGTATGAATTCCTTAAAGATATTGACGAGTGAGTACACCGATATTGAAGTGGCCATATTGCCGTTTTGTGAGTAACGAGGCTGAGTGGAGCGTACCGATAGGCAACACCATAGCGTGTGGCCGGATAAAGGGATCTTCTTCACCGACCATCACATAACAGGGAGGTTATGTGCTGAGCGCTACAGGGATGTACTTGCAGCGTGTCGATGAAGAAGACCCTTTGTTCGGCTATAGTGCAGGAGATAACCGATTCAATCACACTTCTTGTTTTTTATTTATAATGCAAGCAAAAGATGTGATGAAGTGACAGGCGCCCAGCGCCCAGCTTAACACCCTAAAGCGAAAACCTGATGTGCATCAGGAGGGTGTTTGCTTTTTAGCTAGGCGCTTGGTGCTCGGCGCTAGGCGCTGTATTAAGACTTTAACCAGGGCAGGGGATTAACGGCTGAACCTTGGTAGCGAATTTCGAAGTAGAGGCCGGTTTTATTTTGCGCGCCACTGTCGCCACTTAACGCTATGGGCTGACCGGCGTTAACTTTGTCGCCTGGGTTAAGTAACAGCGACTGATTATGACCATACAGGCTCATATAGCCTTTGCCGTGTTCAATTACCATCACCATGCCAAAGCCATTTAGCCAATCGGCATACACCACTTGTCCATTGGCTATGGCCTTTATTTCTTTGCCGGCGGGCGCACTAATAAATAGCCCTTTCCACTTTAATTGGCTGGTACGATTACTGCCAAATTTTTGTATTAACTTGCCCTTTAATGGCCAAGGTAAGGTGCCTTTTTTTAAGCCCGCAAAATTACCACTCAGCTTTGCCACCACTGGCGTTCGCCCCGAACTACCCGTACGTCGTGCAGCGCGCTCTTGGGCTTCTCGTTCAGCACGTTCGCGCTCGGCTTTTTCTTGGGCGGCTTTAATTTGTCGATCTAAGTGGTTAGCGGCTTGGCGTAGGCTGGTCAGCCTTTGGTTACCCTTATCTAAGGCGTTATTCAGTTGTTTAGCCGTGGCAGCCCGTTTACTTTGCTGTGCGCTTAAGCTGTCTTGCTCTTGTTGTTGGCGAGCCAGCAGTTGATTTAATTGTTGGCGGCTTTGCTCAGCTTGGCGGTGGTTATTAGCCAGTTGCTGTTGCGTTTTTGCTAATTGCTGTAAGGCTTGAGCGCGCGCTTTATTTAAATGGGCGTAATAATGCAGCAAACGGTCAATTTCGGTGCTGTCTTGGCCATTCAGTAATAACTTTAAATAATCGTGGCGACCATTTTGATAAGCAGCCCGTAGCTGCTCTGCTAATAACGCTTGTTGCTGCTTAGCTTGTTGAGTTAATTGCTGATGCTCTTTATCTAATTTAACCAGTTCGGCTTGGTTATCGCTTAACTTATGCTGTGTTTGGTTAAGCTTACGTGCCATGGTAGAAATGGCTTTTTCATCTTTAGCGAGTTGCTGTTGTAACTGTTTGAGTTTCGCTTTTTGCTGTTGTAAGTTTTGTTGCTGGCTGGCAATTTGCCCTTGTACGTTCTTGAGTTCTTTACTGTCGTCTGCCCATGCGAAAGTGCCGATCATAAGACCGGCACTCAATAACACAAATGTAATGAACTGTCGTTTTTTGCCCATAGGCTGATTATTTCAGAACCATTAGCGGCTTACCAGTCATTTGCTCAGGTGTTTCCATGCCAAGTAAGTTCAACATGGTCGGCGCTAAGTCCGATAACCGCCCCTTAGCTGCCGGTGTTGCGTCTCGGCCCACATAAATTAACGGCACTGGCAGTGTGGTGTGTGCGGTTTGCACTTGCCCTGTAACCGGGTTGATCATTTGCTCGGCATTACCATGATCGGCGGTAATTAACGCCTCACCGCCCACTTCTTTTAGTGCCGTTACCACACGGCCAACGGATTTATCTATCGCTTCGCAGGCTTTTACCGCCGCTTCAAACACACCTGTATGGCCGACCATATCGCCATTAGGATAGTTACAGATAATAACGTCGAATGCTTGGCTGTGAATGGCCTCTACCAGCTTATCGGTAAGCAGTTCTGAGTTCATTTCTGGTTGTAAGTCGTAAGTGGCAACTTGTGGGCTTGGGATCATTTCTCGTTGTTCACCTTTAAAGCAGGCTTCGCGGCCACCATTAAAGAAGAAAGTAACGTGGGCATACTTCTCGGTTTCAGAAATACGTAGCTGAGTTTTGCCATGCTCAGCAAGCCATTCCCCTAAGGTATTTGGCAATGCTTCGGGCGGATAAGCACAGGCCGTTGGAATATCTGCGGCATATTCAGTGAGCATCACAAAATCGCTCAGCGCGGGGCAAGTCGTGCGCGCAAAATCATTAAAATCTGGCTGTACAAAAGCACGAGTCAATTCACGAGCCCGATCGGCTCGGTAATTCATAAAAATAACCGCATCGCCGTCTTCAATACGCACGGGCTCGCCTAAGGTAGTGGCGGTTAAAAATTCATCGCTTTCGCCGCGATCATAAGCGGCTTGCAAGCCTGCCGCGCCATCGGCAGCATGATACTCGGCCTTACCTTGGGTGAGTAAGTCGTAAGCCACTTGCACCCGTTCCCAACGGTTATCGCGGTCCATGGCAAAATAACGACCCACAATAGAAGCCAAGCGCCCCTTACCTAGCTTGGCACATGCATTTTCAATGAGTTCAATTGAACTTAATGCTGAACGAGGGGCCACGTCTCGACCATCTAAAAAGCCGTGTATATAAATTTTTTCAGCACCGCGTTCAGCTGCCATTTTTATCATGGTCACAATTTGATCTTGATGGCTGTGCACGCCCCCCGCCGACAATAGGCCCATAATATGCACGGCTTTACCTTGCTCGGTGGCACCGTCAATGGCTTGAATTAGGGTAGGGTTAGTAAAAAAACTGCCGTCGGCAATCGCTTTATCAATACGAGTTAAATCTTGATAAACAATACGACCCGCACCAATATTAACGTGCCCTACTTCTGAGTTGCCCATTTGGCCATCGGGTAAGCCTACATCATGGCCCGAGGTAGAAATCAGCATAGAGGGACAGTCTTGCATTAAGCCATCAAGTACCGGGGTGTGTGCGGTGTGAATAGCATTATGTTCGGTGTTTTCACTATAGCCCCAGCCATCCATAATGATGAGCACTAGGGGCTTTTTGGTCGAGTTCATAGCGTAAGCCTAAGTTTGTGATTTTAAAGTGCAGGT
>NZ_JBQDEX010000048.1:3739-15107 GCF_052084945.1 Oceanisphaera sp. | reverse complement strand
GCTTTTTGGTCGAGTTCATAGCGTAAGCCTAAGTTTGTGATTTTAAAGTGCAGGTGATTTTAAAGTGCAGGTCGAGAACAACAATCATTGCCATCTTACTACAAATGACGATTTACTGGCCACCCGAAGCCAAAAATGGTGATTAAAAGAGTGACGAGTGTCCGGTATTTGTAACCATTTACAAAAACGGAGCGGCTGTTATTTACCGATACGCCATGTATACTCGTTTTTTTGTGTATTTTGACCTTAAAGAAGTAATCTCATGCAAGAGTATCTCGATTTTTTTACAGACAGCCCCATGCTTGTCATTGTTTGGTTTGGTTTAGTGATTGCCATTATTGCCACAAGCGTGATGGCTAAGTTAAGTAAAGTGACTGTGCTCAGCACGCAAGAGGCGGTGACGCTTATTAATAAGCAAGAGGGTACGGTGATTGATATACGTGGCGCCGAAGACTTTCGTAAGGGCCATATTGCCAATGCCATTAATGTGCCAGCATCTCAGCTGAAAGAGAATAACTTAAACCTCATTAAAAAATATCAGCATAAGCCGATTTTGTTAGTGTGTGAAAGTGGTGTGACGACAGGCAGCATTGGTCGATTACTGTCTAAAAGTGGCTTTGACCAGGTGAACACCTTACGAGGTGGCTTGGCTGAATGGCGCACTCAAAATTTCCCCGTTACTAAACGTTAATTTTTAATACATTTAATAAGGATATCCCATGGCTGAAGAAGTAAACGGTGCAGGCACTGAAGAGCAGCAACAAGTTGAATTTCAAATCCAGCGTATTTATCTAAAAGACGTGTCTTTTGAAGCGCCCGGCACGCCTGTGGTCTTTCAAAAAGAATGGCAGCCCGAAGTGAAGCTAGACCTAGACACTAAGAGCTCTCGTTTGGGTGACAATATTTTTGAGGTTATCTTAACGCTCACCGTAACTTGTCAACTTGATGAAAATGAAACGGCTTATTTGTGTGAAATTCAGCAAGCCGGCGTATTTACTATTGGCAATATGGCCGACCAACAACTGGCGCACTGCTTGGGTGCTTTCTGCCCTAATATTCTGTTCCCCTATGCCCGTGAAACTGTGGGCAGCTTAGTCGGTCGTGGCTCTTTCCCGCAGCTAAACCTTGCGCCCGTTAACTTTGATGCCTTATTTGCGGCACACGTGCAGCGTGCACAAGAGCAGCAGCAAGCGCCAGAACAGCAGGCTGATGCCTAATGCATAACGATGCCGCCATCTCCGTATTGGGTGCCGGCTCTTATGGTACCGCGCTGGCCATTGCCCTTGCGCGCAATGGCCATAACACCTTGTTGTGGAGCCATAGGGCTGAACAAGTAGCGACCCTATCAGCCGAGCGCTGTAATCGGGTATTTTTACCTGATGCGACTTTTCCTGATAGCTTAATGCCTATTGCTGATTTGCGCCAAGCGGTGCAGGCGAGTCAAAGTTTACTGATTGTGGTGCCCAGCCATGTGTTTGCCGATGTGCTTAAACAGGTTAAACCGTTTTTGCGCCCAGACAGTCGTGTCGCTTGGGCCACCAAAGGCCTGGATCCTAATACTGGGGCTTTACTGCAAGAAGTGGCACAGCAAGTATTAGGCGAGCAAACGCCATTGGCCGTATTATCGGGCCCCACCTTTGCTAAAGAGTTGGCCATGGGCTTGCCTACGGCTATCTCTTTGGCGGCGACCGACCCTGAATTTGGTCAAGACTTAGCTGATTTATTACATTGTGGCCGTTCATTTAGAGTGTATTTGAATGACGACATGGTGGGATTACAGCTAGGGGGCGCGGTTAAAAACGTGATTGCGATAGGGGCAGGCTTAGCCGATGGATTAGGTTTTGGCGCTAATGCCCGCACCGCATTAATTACACGGGGGTTGGCTGAGTTACAGCGCTTAGGCGTGGCCTTGGGGGCTCAACACGAAACCTTTATGGGCATGGCCGGTTTGGGTGACTTAGTGCTAACTTGCACTGACAATCAGTCGCGTAACCGCCGTTTTGGGTTGGCGTTAGGCCAAGGCAAAGATGTGCAAACCGCCATGGACGATATTGGCCAAGTGGTTGAAGGGTATCGCAACGCTGCTGAAGTACAGCAATTGGCGCAGCGCAACGGGGTAGAAATGCCTATTTGCGAGCAAGTGTATCAAGTCTTGTATCAAGGCAAAAATGCCAAAGAAGCTGCCATTGCCCTGCTAAGCCGCCATCGTAAAGCGGAGTGACTAAAAGCAGCGCCTAGCGCCCAGCATCAAGCGCCGAGCTAAAACGGTCCAATGAACTGGGCCCTACAAAGGCCGAATAGCCATAAAAAAGGGAACCTAAACGGTTCCCTTTTTATTTGGCGCGCCGTGCCAACATACTGTTAATTAGTAGTAAGAGTGCTCGCCGCGTTCGTGATCCGTTGCGTCGCGTACGCCAGTGATTTCGCCGGCAAACTGCTCAAGCAATTGTTTCTCAATGCCATCTTTTAAGGTGACATCAATCATAGAACAACCATTACAGCCGCCACCAAATTGCAGAATAGCTAAGCCTTCTGGCGTAATCTCAGTTAACACCACTTGGCCACCATGGCTGGCAAGCCCTGGGTTAATTTGCGATTGCAAAATGTACTCAACACGATCAGCTAAAGGTGCATCATCAGGCACTTGTGCCATTTTCGCATTGGGCGCTTTTAGGGTTAATTGTGAGCCCATTTGGTCGCTGACAAAGTCAATTTCAGCGTCTTGTAAGAAAGACTCACTTTGTTTATCAACCACAGCTTCAAAGCCGTTATATGGCAAATGGATATCATCATGCTCAACCGCATCTGGCGGACAATAAGACACACCACACTCTGCATTAGGGGTGCCTGGGTTCACCACAAACACACGAATATTGGTGCCTTCTGGTTGCTGCGATAGCAATTTGCAGAAGTGTTCCTGGGCTGTTTCGGAAATGTTAATCATCGCTATCCTCATAAACCTGACTAAAAAACTCAACTTTTATCATACTCTTGTTGCTCCTGCTTGAATAGCCGTTAACGGCCAAGAGTGCGGCATACGGCCCATACTTCTACCTTTATTACTCCTTGATCGTACAATAGCTGGGTTAGCTCAGTCATGGTGCTGCCGGTGGTTATCACATCATCTAATAGCGCCACATGCTGATAGTTGAGAGCACCACAAGTAAACGCTTGGTGTAAGTTTTGTTGGCGCTGGCGGCGGTTAAGGTGGGTTTGTGATGCCGTTGAGCGCACGCGTTTTAAGCAGGTGTTATCTATTGCTATGGGCAGAATGTCTTGCATTCCGCGGGCTATTTCATCGGCTTGGTTATAACCACGGCGCACCTTTCGCCACCAATACAGGGGCACTGGCATTACAACCTCGGGGTAGGGAGCGGTTATTTGACGGGCAAGCAGCTGCCCTATTAAGCGGCCATTAATTGCTCGCTGATGATATTTTAAGTCATGAATTAAACGTGCGTAAGGCGGCATAAAATCTGCTAATACTTGCATACGCTGCCACAGCGGTGGGCGGCGCTGGCATTGGCCGCAGTGGGCATCGGCCACCGACAACGGAAACGCACACAATGGGCAGGGATAAGATAGTTTGGGCAACTCAGCCCGGCACAAATCACAAATTAGCGCTTGCTGCTGGCAGTCGTGTCGACACAACAAGCACTGGCCCCACCATAACGGGTGAGATTGTAAGCGAGTGAACAAGCGTTTTATCATGGCAGCATAACCAGCAAAGGGTAGTGTAATGAGTGTATACGTAGAAAGGCGAGGCCAAGGGCCAAATTTGGTGTTATTACATGGTTGGGGTATGAATGGTGCGGTCTGGGATGGGTTGGCAGCGCGCTTAGAAGATGACGTTAGCTTACATATAGTTGACTTACCCGGCTTTGGCCATAGCCAAGCGCTGGCCCCTGATGCCACTTTATCTGACTGGGTGCAGGCCATATTAGCCGTGGTGCCTCAGCAAGCTGCTTGGTTGGGCTGGTCGTTAGGGGGGCTGTTGGCCACACAAGCCGCTTTGTTAGCGCCCAATAGGGTAAGTCAGCTGATCACCCTTGCCAGCTCGCCCTGTTTTGTGGCTACTGATACTTGGCCTGGCATTAAGCCGCAGGTATTGGCTAACTTTGAACAGCAGTTATTAGCCGATCACCAGATGGTGGTTAATCGTTTTTTAGCGCTGCAAGTCATGGGCAGTGAGCATGCTCGCGAAGACATTCGTCAATTAAAAACCAGCCTAGCCGCTAAACCCGCCCCTAACCCTATTGCCTTAGCCGCAGGCTTAGCTTTGTTAGGCGAGGTGGATCAACGCGCCCAGTTAGCTGAGTTGCGTACGCCGTTATTGCGCCTTTATGGCCGTTTAGACGGCTTAGTTCCTCATCAAGTGATTGCTATGGTGGATGCGCTATTACCAGAGCCTGCTCAGTATCGACAGTGCCATATAGAAGCCAAAGCCTCTCATGCGGCCTTTATTTCCCATCCAGATGCGACCGCTGAGCGTATTAAGCACTTCT
The DNA here is from genome assembly GCF_052084945.1 of Oceanisphaera sp. Taxonomy (NCBI): domain Bacteria; kingdom Pseudomonadati; phylum Pseudomonadota; class Gammaproteobacteria; order Aeromonadales; family Aeromonadaceae; genus Oceanisphaera; species Oceanisphaera sp. The sequence continues at coordinate 10,602 of NZ_JBQDEX010000048.1, read as the reverse complement.
TACAGCACCAATAACTCCGGCCACTAATTGTGGTTATTTTTTCATCATTTCAAGCTGATAATTTATGTGGCTTGGCTTATAGTGAGTAGCAACGGCTGGTTTAATAGGAGTCTAGGTTGATGATGAATCCGATGGTAATACCCACTATTGCACCTTTGGCGGTGGATCCTACGAATGAAACGGCCAAAACAGATAAAACGCGTCGGGCGAGTATGCCGGTTATCACCGCCATTATGCCCTATGCTGCTATTCGCCCGCGCCATCAAGACCGAGAGCGAGACCGCCGCCAGGCCGCTTTTGAGGCATGGCTGGGTTTACGTAACGGAGCCACCTGCTTGATAGGGGCGAATACGGGGATGAGCCGCCGACTGAATGTGATCAGCCAGCGCTACACGCATGAAGATGATGACGAAGGATTAGTATTAGATGTAGAAGTATAAGTGGAGTAAATATAAGTTGTTTAACGCAGTGCGTTGCAGTTGACACCTCAACTCCACTACTTGCCCCTGAGCCTTATATTGCTGTGCACACATGAAAACAGCAGTTCAACTGCTGCTCCTTGACTCTACTCTCAGCTCACTTATGATTCTAACAATCTGATAGTAAAGAATTAATATTAAACCTAATGGTTAATTACCCGTTAGGCTTAGTTAAGTGACGGGAGATGAAAAATGGCAGACTTAGATTATCTTAATACCACTATTACCTTAGCGCGCGAAAACGTAGCTCGCGGTGGCCAACCCTTTGGTGCTTTGTTAGTACAAGATGGCAAGGTATTGAGCGAGGGCGTAAATGAAAGTTACATTGAGCATGACTGCACGGCCCACGCCGAAATTCAGGCGCTGCGTAATGCCGGCAAGCAACATCACACTAGCTCTTTTGTTGGTAGTACCATGTATGCCAGCGGCAAGCCTTGTGCCATGTGCATGGCGGCCATGATCCAGGCAGGTGTGTCTAAGTTGGTCTATTGTGCCGATGACGATGTGGGCGAGGGCTACGGCTGGTCTACCGAATATTTATACGAGCGCATGCAGCGTGATTTTGGCAGCCAAGGTATAGAAACAACTCATTTGCCACTAGACGAAAAAACACAGGTATTTGAGTTGTATAAAGCGCAACACGGTAAAGGCAACAACGAGCAGATGAAAGGTTAAGAGACAGCCGTAAGCCGTCAGCGATAAGCTATCAGCTAAAGGAAAACTAAAGGCTAAGGGCAGCGCCAAGCGCCCGGCGCCCAGCTAAACAAAGAGCGGTATTTATGTTTATGCCGTCATCCTGATGCACATCAGGATCTCGTTTTAGATTTTAGTGACCTAAAACCTATTTGCCACGGAATCCACGGAAGAACACGGAACAATAGTGATAAGGTACTGAAAGTACTAAAGCCAAGATAACAGCCTTATGGGTAAGGGCTAAACACTGTACCTTCAAGATGCGAGCTCTTAGTTATTCGTTGCTCTTATCTTGGCTTAATTTTTCTGTGGCGAAAAAAGTCTTTGCTTTTTAACGCTTATCTTGAGGAGCTCACCATCAAACACTTGATCTTGATTAACCCTAACAGCAATAGCGATGTGACTGCCGCCATGGTGGAGCAGGCGCAAGCCGTGCTGGGTAATAGTGTGCGTGTGATTGGCAAAACCAACGCCCAAGCGCCGCCGTTACTCGCAAGCCCAGCCGATATGCAGTTAGCCGAGCAGGGCGTATTGCAGTTAGGTCTACAGGCCGAGCAAGTGTTGCGCCATTTAGGACAAAATGGCGTGATCATGGTGGCCGCATTCAGTGACCCAGGCTTGGCTGAGTTACGAGAGCAGGTATCGGTTCCGGTCTTGGGCATAGGCGAGAGTGTGTTACAGGAGGCCGCTTCTGATAAGCGACGTTTTGGCATAGTCACTATTACTCCCGATGCCGATTTACTGGCGTCTTTTACTACCAGAGTTGATGAGCTAGGCATGGGGGAGCAATACTGCGGCGCACGCGTTACACAAGGTGATGCCCAAACGCTGTTAGCTCATTCTGAGTTATTAGATAAGGCGCTCACTGTGGCCATTAATGCCTTGTTGAGTGAGGGTGCCAAGGCCATTATTCTTGGTGGTGGGCCGCTATCTGCCGCCGCCGAGCGTTTGCAGCCGCAGTTTAATGCTGCGCTGCTTAATCCGGTAGCGGTGACGGCTAAAGCGGCGTACCGAGGCGAATTAACGCTTTGGAATTAATATGACGACCACTTATTCGCGTTTACGTCTTATTTTAGGTGATCAACTTAACGCCCGTCACTCTTGGTTTAAAGAGCAAGACGCCAATACCTTATATGTGATTGCCGAACTACATCAAGAAGCTCAGTATGTGGTGCACCATGTGCAAAAAGTGTGTGCGTTTTTTGCTGCCATGCAGCAGTTTGCGCAGGCTCTGAGCACTGCAGGCTTTCAAGTTCTGCATTTAACCTTGGATGATACCCAAGATGCTGTCGATTTAGCGCAATTAGTTAGCGACTTAATTAACAAGTATCAGATCCAGCAATTTGAGTATCAACTGCCTGATGAATATCGGCTGCGTAAACAGCTGGCCGATGTTCGTGCTCAGTTAACCATTGCTAGCCAAGCTGTGAGCAGTGAGCACTTTTTTTTGACTGATGACGAATTGCCCCAGTATTTTAGCGCCAATAAAGCCCACCGTTTAGAAGCCTTTTATCGCAAAATGCGCAAGCGTTTTCAGATCCTAATGGATGATGATAGCCAACCCGAAGGCGGCCAATGGAACTTTGATGCTAATAACCGTAATAAGCTAAAAGCGGCAGATTTAAGCACAGTGCCCGCACCGCTGTTATTTGCCAATGACGTTAGCGATATTTTAGCGCGCCTAAAACGTCATAATATTACTACCCTAGGCCGTGACGAACCTCAGTTACTGTGGCCGGTTAATCGCCAGCAAGCTAAGCAGTTGCTCGACTATTTTTGCCATTATTGCTTACCGCATTTTGGTACCTTTCAAGATGCCATGACCCGCCACTTAAATGCGCCATTAGATAACCGCCAGTGGAGCTTATTTCACTCGCGGTTATCCTTTGCGCTTAATACTAAAATGATTAGCCCACAACAGGTGATTCATCAGGTATTGGCCACCTTTAGGGCGCAATCGGCGGTTAACACCATTGATATTGCGCAAGTTGAAGGCTTTATTCGGCAAATTTTAGGGTGGCGAGAATTTGTGCGTGGCATGTACTGGGCCAATATGCCGGATTACGCCAAACGTAACGCTCTGTTAGCGCAGCAAGAATTACCGGCGTGGTTTTGGAATGGCAACACCCAAATGAACTGCCTGCAACATGCCATTACTCAATCCCTTGATTATGCCTATGCGCATCATATTCAGCGGCTGATGCTCACCGGTAACTTTTGTTTGCTCAGTGGTATTAGCCCCGATCAAGTAGATGCTTGGTATTTAGGCATTTATATTGATGCCCTAGAGTGGGTTGAAATGCCCAATACTCGTGGCATGAGCCAGTTTGCCGATGGCGGCTTAGTGGGCTCTAAAGCCTATGCCGCTGGGGGCAATTATGTGAATAAAATGACCGATTATTGTGGCGATTGTCACTATCAGGTTACTCACATCACCGAGCCTAATGCGTGCCCATTAAATGCCCTGTATTGGCGTTTTATGCATCAACATCAAGAAGTGCTGAACAGCAACCCACGCAATGCGTTTGTTTATGCCAATTGGAAGAAAAAAACCGCAGCACAACAACAAGCAATATTAGATCGCGCCGAACAATGTCTAACTGAGATAGAGACGCTATAAATGGCCATTGCTGTGGTGTGGCTGAAACGCGATTTACGCTTGGCTGATCACCAACCCTTGTGTGATGCTGCAGCCACAGGCCTACCTGTGTTATTGGTGTACTGCTTTGAGCCTATGCAGCTCACTGATGCGCATTTTTCCCCTCGCCATTGGCGCTTTGTGCGTGAGTCATTGCAAGATATGCAGCAGCGCTTACCAAGAGGCAGCCTGTACGTTATTAAACAAGATGTGCTTACCGCGTTCGCGCAGCTGCATCAGCATTTTGGTATTGGGCAGTTATTTTCTCATCAAGAGGTGGGGCTAAATAATACCTTTGAGCGTGATAAGGCGGTACAAACTTGGTGCAATCAGCAACAGATTAGTTGGCACCAAGCCCCTTATGGGGCTGTAGTGCGGGGGTTAACTCAGCGTAATACCTGGGATAAACACTGGAAAAAAGTCATGCGTGCCCCAGTAGCCGATGTTGAGCTTGCCAAAGTCAACTGGTGTACCCAAGCCACAGCCCTACCTCACTTTAAGTGTGTGAGTGATTATCCGGTGACGGCCAACTCTGCATTTCAAACCGGTGGCCAGCAGGCTGCTTGGCAGACCTTAGATTCATTTTTTGCCGAACGCGGCCACGTTTATTTTAAATCTATTTCTAGCCCGGTATTAAGCCAAACCCATTGTTCGCGTTTATCGGCGTATTTGGCGTGGGGCAATGTGAGTTTGCGCCAAGTGTATCAGGCCTTACTGAAGAACTGGCAGCAACCGGGGTGGCGACGCAGCTTGGTGGCGTTAAGCGCGCGTTTGCACTGGCATTGCCATTTTATTCAAAAGTTTGAAAGCCAAAGTAGTATGGAGTTTCACCCCATTAATAGCGGTTATCGGCATTTGCCCAGAGTGACAGGGGCACTTGCAGAGCAGCGGTTATTGGCGTGGCAACAAGGGCAAACTGGCATTCCTATGGTGGATGCCTGCATGCGCAGCTTGCAGCATACGGGGTATTTAAATTTTAGAATGCGCGCCATGTTGGTGAGTTTTTTGTGTCATCACCTAGCGCTAGATTGGCGAGCCGGTGTGCATCATTTAGCGCAATTATTCTTAGATTTTGAGCCGGGCATTCATTATGCCCAGTTTCAAATGCAGGCGGGTATTACCGGTATTAATACTGTTCGTATTTATAGCCCAGCTAAGCAGGGGCAAGAAAAAGATCCTAACGGAGATTTTATTAAAACTTGGGTGCCCGAGTTAGCCAATGTGCCGGCGCCCTTAGTGCACACTCCTTGGTTGCTGTCTGACATGGAGTGTTTAATGTATAACTTTGAGCTGGGGGTGGATTACCCCAAGCCCATCGTCGATTTAGCGCAAAGTTATGCTGATGCTCAGGCGTTATTATGGGGCTGGCGCGAAAAGCCCGCGGTTAAACGCGAAAATACCCGGTTACTGCAACGCCATGTGCGCTTACAGCGCACCGGCAAAGCGTAATTTATCCAGCAATTGCATATCGAGTACTACGTCCGCCACCAGGCAGCTTTATTAATATACCCCGTTCAATTAGCGCGGCGAGATGCCGGGTAGCAGTGGCTTTACTGACTTTAGCTACTCGCTGATATTGGGTGGCATTAATACCGAGTGCAAAGTCACCTTCTAATAATCTATTCACTACTTTACGCTGTGGCTCTAACAAGGGCTGGTCGTTATGCTGCTGCCAAAATTTAGCCTTAAACAGGGTGTGCTCAATTTTGTTAAGTGCATCATCTAGCGCTGCAAGTAGTGCATCGCAAAACCAGCTCACCCATAGCGTGATATCTACCCCACCTTTTTGCGTAGCTTCCAGTACTTCATAATACCGGCTGCGCTGTTTTAAGATGGCTTCAGACATGGCGTATAAGCGGATACTTTGCTGATCTGCTTGTGCTAACGCACGGTCGGTGAGTGCCCGCGTGATACGGCCATTGCCATCTTCAAACGGATGTAGGGTAATAAGCCACAGGTGGGTGATGGCGGCGCGAATAATGGGATCTAACACCGGCTCATGCAAAGACTGATTAAACCAGTGCATAAAAAGTTTGAGCTCTGCATCAAGGTGCTCGCGTGCTGGCGCTTGGTAATGAACTTTTGGCCTATCGATGGGGCCAGACACTATTGGCATTGGCGCTTCGCCGCGCAAGGTGCCACCTTCTATCTGGTACATCAAAGACGTTTGGCCCTGAAATAACCAGTAATGCCATTTTAATAACGTATCAAGCGTTAACGGCTGCTGCCATTCGATCACTGCATCTTTCATTATGCTTGCTACGCCATGAGACTTATCAGAAACTGCGACTGGGCTGTCAATCGCAATACCCAACTGGCGAGCCAGTGAAGAACGCACGCCATAAACATCTAACGTTTCACTTTCTATGGCTGACGAGGCAATAATATTTGCGAGTAAGGCATCTAAGCTAAAGCGATTGTCGCCATCAACTAACGACGCTTTGCCGCTAAGCTGTCCTAAACGGTGATGTATCGACCGCAATTTGGGCTGCACTAATGCGTCTTGCCAAGTAAAGTTCGGCCAGTCAGCTTGTTGCCAAAGCCACAAAGGAGTTGTCATTAGAAACCTTAAAATTGAATAAGTCTGCATGAGCCGATTAGTTTTATAATCGGCTCATATAATGAGCCAAAAGATAGCGCTATTCGGCTCATGGCACAAGCGGGGTGTTTATTGATAGTCGATGAGGCGCAAGAGGATGAGCCCACAGTAGCGCCGATATTGTATGGAGCATTTATCGGCTCTGTTATGTGATGGTCTGTGGTGCAGGCTCCTTTATCCGGCTTTCGGCTACGGAGCCGCAGGTGGGCATTGTCTGTTAAGCCGTCATCCTGACGAACGTCAGGAGCCGCTCTTGATTGTTAGGTTATGAGTTTTGTCGGTAGACAGCACTGATATCAGCATACTGCACGAATGTAGTCGCGCGCTTCAGCCGCGAAATGGCGCGCAGCGCCATCCCAACGCCATGTCCATCCTCATACACTGGTGTTAGTCTGCAATAGCCGAAAAAAGGGCCTACCCCACCGACACGCTCAAGTACCTCCCTGTAACGCTC
>NZ_JBQDEX010000048.1:0-3639 GCF_052084945.1 Oceanisphaera sp. | reverse complement strand
AGCCGAAAAAAGGGCCTACCCCACCGACACGCTCAAGTACCTCCCTGTAACGCTCAACACATAACATCCCTGTTATGTGATGGTCTGTGGTGCAAGCTCCTTTATCCGGCTCTCGGTTGCGGAGCTGTTTGTATGGTAGCTACAAAGGGAACATTGCCTGGTAACATAATGATATTAGATGGAATGGGCGAAGCCGAAGGATAGCGTTGATGCAACAAATAGGTATTTACGAACAACTAATCACCCAGCTGGTTGCTTCTCGTTTAAACCGCGATAAGTTTCATGTTGGTGAAAGAACCTTAGAAGCGGCTGATGCTTCAACATGGTTATCGCGTTTTTTAAGTGGCATTTTGGCCCATGCAGTCGACTTAATTCCCAATGATGCTAACCGCTTAGAGCAGCAAGTTGAACTTGCTAACCAACTGCTGTTGTGGTTAAAAAGTCAGCTTAACGATCCTGATTTCTTTGAAGAAAACTTACTGGAAAGCCAAGGTAAAATTCTTACTGCCTTATATGAGTTAGATAATCCTGTTGCAGCCGATCTTAAAAAATATGTAGAAGATATTTTCCCGTTAACGGGGCTTACGCAAAGTGAATTGTTTTGCGGTAGTAATGCCGGACTTTCATTAGAGTCTGAGTTAAAGCGTGAAATATTGTCATCAGATAAAATCTATTGGCTGGTGTCGTTTATTAAGTGGACCGGCATTCGTATCTTTCGTAAAGAGCTGGAAGAATTTACCCGCAGTGGCCGCCAGCTTAAGGTAATTACCACTTCTTATATGGGCGCTACCGATGCTAAGGCGGTGGAGTTTTTAGCATCGTTACCTAATACGGAAGTAAAGCTTAGCTACAATACTCAGCGTGAGCGGCTACATGCTAAAAGTTACTTGTTTCTGCGTGATACAGGGTTTAATACTGGTTATATTGGTTCTTCAAATTTATCACACTCAGCATTAACCAGCGGTTTAGAGTGGAACCTAAAGATAACGTCTCAAGAGATCCCACATATTATTGAAAAGTCCTTGAGTACCTTTGAAACCTACTGGGCCTCAAATGACTTTGAAGTGTTTGATGGCGAGATAGAAAGTAAAACCAAGCTCAACTCGGCGTTGCGTGAAGCTCGCGGTGGTAATCCCCCCACTAATACGTATTTTTTTGACCTTGCTCCCTTTCCTCACCAACAAGAAATACTCGAACAATTAGCCGTTGAACGCAATTTGCATCAGCGGTTTAAAAATCTAGTGGTAGCTGCCACAGGCACCGGTAAAACCTTAATTTCTGCTTTCGATTTTGCCCGCTTTTTGAATAATAAACCGGATGCTACATTTTTGTTTGTTGCCCATCGTCAAGAAATACTGCAACAAGCTCAAGCTTCTTATCGTGGTGTGTTGCGCAATGGTAACTTTGGTGAACTGTGGGTGGGTGGAGCTAAACCGGAGCACTATCGTCAGCTATTTGCCTCTATTCAAACGCTTAATAACCAGATCGAAGGCTTATCATTATCTGCTGATTATTATGACTACATAGTGATCGACGAAGTACATCATATAGCGGCTAGCAGTTATCGAGCCGTGCTTGAATTTTTTTCGCCACAGATTTTGTTAGGGCTAACTGCGACACCTGAGCGTCACGATGGTAGTGATATTTTAGCTGACTTTGGTGGTGTGATAGCGGCCGAAATACGTTTGCCTGAGGCCATTAATCGTCGTCATTTATGCCCGTTTCAATACTTTGCAGTAGATGATGATACAGACTTGCGTAGCATCCCTTGGAGTCGTGGCCGCTACGATATTACCCAGCTTACTAACCTGTATACCCACAATCATGGGCGGGTGAATAAGATAGTGCAGAGCCTGCAAGAGATCGTGACTGACATTAGTACAATAAAAGCGTTGGCATTTTGTGTCAGTCGAGAACATGCAGACTTTATGTGTAAGCAATTATTGTTGAAAGGTATTAGTAGTGACATTTTAACAAGCAGCAATAGCGATGAGCGGCAGCAGAAGCAGCAAGCGCTGCGTTCTGGCCAGATCAATGTGCTATTTGTGGTGGATATTTTCAACGAAGGGGTCGATATCCCCGAAGTGGATACCTTGCTGTTCTTACGACCCACCGAAAGTTTGACTATTTTCCTGCAGCAATTGGGTCGTGGCTTGCGACTGTCTGAGGGTAAAGAATGCTGTACTGTATTGGATTTTGTGGGTAATTCACGACCAGAATATGATTTTGCCAACAAGTTTAGGTCTTTAGTCGGTAAGACCAATCGCGCTATTAGTGATGAAATTAAGCAAGGCTTTCCTCATGCGCCGTTAGGTTGTCGCATTGAGCTGTCTAAGCGCACTCAAGAGATGGTACTGAGCAACATCCGCCAAGCGACGGTAAATTTAACTCGTTTACTCGGCTTGATCCGCCAGTTTCCCTCTCATTCAGACTTGCCATTAACACTGACCAACTTCTTGAAGATGCATCCTAATTTAAAGCTGGAAGATATCTATAAAAGAGGCAGCTGGACCGGCTTAGTTGCCAAAGCGAATGCCAATGAGGTAATGGAAAAAGTCGATGAAACGGTACTCAAGGCATACGAGCGTGCGATTAAAACCAAGCTACTTAGCTGTGATTGTGTCAGTTATCTACAATTTTTACGTGATTTAGCTGCTAATGACTTCATGTTAACTGCGTCTATCAATCAGCGTCAGGCTGTGATGTGTCATTATGACTTTTGGCAGCAAGCGGGTGTGGCGCTAGGGTTCAAAACGCTAGCTCAAAGTTTAAAAGCATTAGATCAGTCGGCACTAAAAGTAGAGCTAATGGACTTGCTCGGTTTGCTCATTAACCGTATTCATCATCAGCAGTTTGATTTGAGTCAGCTGCCACTCAACCCGCTGAAGGTACATGCTCGCTATACGCGCGAGCAAATTTTAACAGGTTTTGGGGTGAGCACGTTTGAGTATCAAAAGCCCGCCCGAGAAGGGGTACTGGTAATTGCAGAGCAAAATATTGAGTTGTTATTTGTAACACTCAATAAGAATGAAAAGCAGTTTTCGCCGACCACTATGTATCACGACTACGCTATTAGCGAGCAGCTGTTTCACTGGCAATCCCAAAACAGTGCGCGTCCAGAACGGGGTAAAGGCTTAAGCTATATCGAGCATCAAAAAAACGGAAAACGGCTATTCCTATTTGTGCGCGAGCAAAGTAAAGATGAATACGGTACCACCATGGGCTTCGTAAACTTTGGCGAGGTTGAATATGTGTCACATACCGGCAGCCAACCGATGAACATTACTTGGCAGCTTAACACTGTCATTCCTCCCTTTATGTGGCAGCAGGCCGCTAAGTTGGCGGTGGGGTAAATTATGAATTTTATATGCTCATCGAGGGTGAGACTTTGATAGCTGAATTGTTAACGCCAGCGGCTTACTACTTAGTTTTTTGTCTAATGCGCAGCTGCTGACTAAGTAACTCGACAATCTCACCAAAACGGTGCGGGAAGCCCCGTCCTTTTAGGGCGGGAAGGATAACGCCACGTTGCGAAGCAACGTCAATGCGGCCTGTCCTGCTGCTCGATATATTGTTTCAGCACTTCAAGCGGTGCGCCACCTACTGAGCCGGCAAAGTAGCTTGGCGACCACAGTGCGT
>NZ_JBQDEX010000047.1:0-19020 GCF_052084945.1 Oceanisphaera sp. | reverse complement strand
GGTTTCCTGATTCTTGCCATGTAGCCCACACTAAAACGTAAATTTATATTTTTTATTTTACATGCAGCAACCTCCCTCTTCAACGTAAAATCTGATATTTACGTTTAGCGTCTATATTTTTATATGATATGCCCACTAAGCCTGACTGCTGAGCTAATCTAAGAGGGGAGAACAATCTCCCAAACGGTGGGAGGCCCACCATGACGGCTCCGGTATCTCGTTCTTTGTCTTAGGTCATAAAAACGAGATCCTGATGTGCATCAGGATGACGGGCTAAAACATCGCTGTGCGCTATAAGTTAAAAAAACACCGCTCTTTATGGGAGCGGTGTTTTAGGCTTGGTGTCTATTTTAGCTGGGCGCTTGATGCTATCTGTTAGATATAATTAAACAAGCTCATGCCTTGGATTTTACCAAACATGGTTTGGGTAGCTTGTAAGGCTACCATGGTTTGGCTAAATTCGCCGGTGGCTTTGGCATAATCTAGGTCTTCCATGCCACTGCGCAATTTGTCTAGGGTTAGGGTCATTTCGGCATGGGTTTCTTTTTGATTATCAAGGCGCTGCATACGGTTACCGGTGTCGGCACGCACTCGTGTAAAATGCCCGCCCATGGCGTCTAGTTCATCAAGAATGTCGATCATTTCACTTTGGCCACTGGGATTATGACCATCGGTTTCTAACCATTCTTTAGCACGGTTTAATACATCAAATACTCCAATGTCGTCTTGGCCGGTGCCATCTTGAACGTCTGAGTTTAAGACAATGCTATCACCAACTTTAGCTTCGCCCTGTACGACTATTTCTAGTCCATCAACCGCAATAGGAGTACCCGGTTGATAAGACAACTGCGGATCGGTTGGGGAGGCTGGCAATATTACATTATCATTTTCATCTTTAACTTGGTAAAACACTTCTTCTGAATCAGGATCTGCTGGTGTTACGCCAACAAACTCAACGGTGTATTTTTTTTGATCACCAAAAGTACCAGGATCTGTAATAGTGGCACTTTCAACCTTTACCTGATCTTCTCTTGGTTCGTTACCTAATTGGTAATCTACGGTAAAATCACCGCGCGGGTTAGGTACGCTACCAAAGACGTGTTCGCCACTATGGTTAAGCTCTACTTTTACGCTGTCACCAATTACCATTTGGCGCTCGCCACTGTCACCGTTATAAACAATATTGCCTTGGTTATCGAAAGTAAAAGGGTCGCTATCAGTCTGAAAACCACCAAAAATAGCTTGGCCAAACTCGTCTTTACTATTAGCAATATCTAACAGCTCATTTACTCGGCTTTCTAACTCAGATTTAAGAGCGTCACGTTCATTTTGCGTAATGGCCGGGTTATTAGCTTTAAGCATCAGCTCTTTAACTTGCTGAGTAATATTTTCACCACTGGTTAAGCCGGTCTCTTCACGGCGCAGGCGGTTTTCGGCCAAGTTAATATTGGTATTATATTGGTCAATTTTACGCAGTTCTTGCTTGTAGTTAAGAATACCGTTGGCAGATACAGGATCGTCACTGGGCTTTTCAACACGCTTACCCGACGACATTTGCCCAAGCTGCGTATTAGCCTGCGAAGTTCGGGCACTGATGTTGTCTAGGTTACGCTGAATAAATTGAAAACTAGAGATGCGCATAACGATTCCTTAGCGTATTTGCAAAAGCGTGTTCATGGTTTCTGAAGCCACGGTAACTACCCGTGCCGAGGCCATGTAAGACTGCTGATAACGAAGTAGGTTGGCCGCTTCTTCGTCTAAGTTGACACCCGATGTAGACAACATGCGATCGTAAGATTGATTATAAGCAGCGCCGGCGGCTTCGGCTTTTACACGCTGGTTTCTGGTTAGACCACCAATTTCTACGGCAGTTTTATTTAAACTGTCTGTTACCGTCGACTTGCCGTTATCGAGCCACTTTTTATTTTGTAAGTCGGCAAAGTTCAACGCGTTGGAGTTGTTACCTGAGCCTTTGGCTTGTTTAATAACAAACTGGTCAAACTCGGCAGGTGTGCCTTGAACGTTCATCTGTACATCGCCAAAGGTAATGCTGCCATCTGTGGGTTGGCCATCGAATAACGCAGGTAAAGTGCCATTTTTGTCGGTCACCACATATTTAACGCCACCAGCACCGTCGTCTTCTACCTTAACCGTTAGCGGATAATCCGCTTCAGGAATCGCCGTGGCTGGTGGGGTAGGCTCAACCACTTGCACCCCCACTTTACCCGTGCCGGTATTATCTTTGTTGGCATCGACCATAATCGAACCAGAGGCGGCAATTTGGTCACCGGTGTTAAGTTCGACTTTTAAATCGTTACCGCCTTGGCGGGTGGGTCGAATTTGCATTTCGTCGTTACTATTGGGCACATCACTTAAGGTGATGCTAATGCCTAAATCGGGCCGGTTGATGGTTTGCTCTGTGCTGGGCGGTGTGTTAGCCACATCAGCGGCATTAATCGCAAAGGTTTCACCCGAGGTAATATCGGTCAGCATATAGTCGCCACCGTGATACTTAAGGGTATATTCGCCGCCAGTTAATTTACCGGTATCGGTAATTTCTACTGCACCACTAATATTGGGATTACTACCCAAAAAGCGATTGGCTTGGGCTGCGGGGTCGTTAATGTCGGTGAAAAAGTTTTTACCTACTTCGCCATTTAAATCGACGCCCTGCTTTTGAACTTCGTTAAAAGCATCGGCAATAGCAATGGCTACCTTACCCATATCACTTAAGTTGGGGCCTAATATTTGGTCGCGATAATGAAATAAAGCCCCCATTTCGCCGCCTAATGCTTGGCTGCCTTTCACTCGTGTAGCATGCTCTGGGTTATTAGGGTTGCTTAAGTACAACTCCGTTTGCTGTGAGTCTGGTGAGCCTGGGCGTACTTCCATGGCATAGGCTTGGTTGCCGCTCACTAAGGGTTCACGGCCGCCTAGCATCACCGAGATCATGCCGTCTTTGTCTTTAAGGGTGGTGATTTTTACTTCTTGGCCTAACTCTTGAATAAGGCGATCGCGTTGATCTAATAAGTCGTTAGGAGAGCCATTTAAACCGGCATTTAAAATTTGTTGATTAAGCTCGGCAATGCCTGAAGTGAGCGAGGTCACGTGATCGGCTCGCGATTCTATGTCACGGTTTTTAATGGTCGTTTCTTGCTCTAACGCACTGTAATACTCGTTAAAGTGGTTGGTAATGTCTTTGGCATTGGCCAACATTAAGTCTCGGTTACCCAAGTTACCTGGGTTATCAACCACGGCGTTAATGGCCTGATACATATCATCTAAGCTTGAGGCCAGCCCTTCGTTAACGCCGGCCAAGCTTTGATCTAAAAAGCTCAGCTGATTATAGAGGGCTTCGGCGCCCGCTTTTTCAGTGTTATTAATTAATACATCTTTAAAGGCATACTCTTGATACATGCGAGTCACGTCGGTTACTCGCGTTCCTGTGCCATAAAACTGGCCACCAGAATACATTTGTATGGTGGTCATTTGCTCTACACGCTGGCGGCTAAAGCCCTCGGTGTTTACGTTGGCAATGTTATGACCAGTGGTCGCTAACTGCCCTTGTGCGGCCAGTAAGCCACTGACACCGGTTTGGTAAATATCAACAGCCATAAAGAATCCTTATGCTTGTGCTGCCAAGCGAGTAACGGTATTAAAAATAGAGCTGAGCTTATCGGCATATTTGGGATCGGTTGCGTATCCGGCCTGTTGCAGCTCTTTAAAATATTGTTCGGGTGACTCTGTTTGTTGCAAGGCGTTGCTGTAGCGCGGATTTTCATGCAAAAAGTCTACATAGTTGTTAAAGCTGTCGTTAAAGGAGTCATAAGCTCGAAATGGCGCTTTCACTTTAACGGCTACACCTTGTTCATATTCTAGGGTGTTTACCCAAGATTTTTCATTGTTCCAACTGTTATCGGCCTTAATGCCAAAAAGATTATGGCTAGAGCTATTATTTTTTGCGCCTATGATTTTTTTACCCCACCCCGTTTCCAATGCCGCCTGTGCCAACATGGCCTCGGGGGCAAGCCCCATGCGTTTACCGGCTTCTTTAGCGGCGGGCATTAAGCGGCGTACAAAATCTTCGGGTGAGCGAAAAGGCTCACTGGCACTGTACACAACGGCATCTTTATTAACGGCAGCTTGTAATGGCGGTTGGGCTTTTTGCTTAGCCTTTTCAACGGTCTTTTCAACACCCTCTGCGTCTAATGGCCGTACTATTTTGCCTTGTACTCGGCGCACGTCGGCAAGATCAAAATGACGAGCTTCGGGTTGGGCTTGTGTTTGTTCGCCCCCCAGTTGTTTGCTCACTAAATCAGCTAGGCCTAAACTGCCGCGACGGCTCAGCTCTGACGACATTTGTTGATCGTACATATCTTGATAATGTTCAGTATAGCGGCTGTTCATTGGGCCGTCGGCTTCAAACACCTTGTTGGCAGCGCGCATCGATTTAAACAGTTGTTGGGTAAACAGGCTTTCAAACTGACGAGCAGCTTCGTCTAGCGCTTTGCCTCTGTCTTCGGCAAAGCCTTGTTGGCGCAGTTGATCTAACCCTTGAATGTCGTTAACCAATAAGCTGTTATTGTATGAATCGACCGGTTTCATGCGCTACTCCTGAAAACATAGCTGTAAGCGTTAAGCTGTCAGCTGTAAGAAAAACCTAAAACCTATCTGCCACGGAATACACGGAAAAATCTGAAAAGACCTCTCTTGCCGTTAAACCGAAAAAACGGTCCAATAAATTGAACCCTATAATGTCTAAACCTAAACCTAGATCCTGACCTGCGTCAGGATGACGGCATAAGTGCAAGATCCTGATGGTCATCAGGATGACGGCTCAAAATACAAACACCACTCTGGTCTTGTGCCGTCATACCGTGTCACCACGGTATCTCGCTCTTGGTGTTAAAACCTAAAACCTAAAACCTAAAATCGAGATACTGACTTTCGTCAGGGTGACGGCATAAGTGCAAGATTCTGATGGTCATCAGAATGACGGCTCAAAACAAATATCGGCTCCAGATACTCTGCTGAGCGTCAAGATCTCGCGTTGATCTTTGTGCCCTACCATCGTTTTGGTCCAATGAATTGGCCCCTACAAAACACTCTGTCTTTTGTTTTGCTGGGCGCTGGGCGCTAGGTGCTGTTTTAAATAATCACCAACTCGCCTTGTATGGCGCCGGCTTGGCGTAGGGCTTCTAATATGGCGACCAAATCGCCTGGCGCTACGCCTACTTGGTTAACGGCGCGTACTAAATCATCTAATGTGGTGCCGGTATCCAGTTTAAACATGCGCCCGTCTTCTTGCTCTACATTAATATTACTATTAGGCACCACTTCTGTTTGTCCGCCACCAAACGCATTGGGTTGAGACACCTGTGGATTTTCTGAAATAGTAATAGTGAGTCCACCATGGGTAATGGCCGCCGGCTTTAATTGCACACTTTGGCCAATCACCACGGTACCGGTGCGCGAGTTAATAATTATTTTGGCGGCCTCATCGGCCACATCAACCACTAAGTTCTCTAAGGTGGATAAATAACTAACGCGTTGGCCTGGGTCTCGGGGGGCATACACCCGCACCGAGGTGGCATCTACTGCTTGCGCATTGTTAGGCCCCACCAAGTTATTAATAGCCTCGGCCATGTGCTTGGCCGTGGTAAAGTCGGAACGATGCAGGTTAAAAGTAATAGTATCCCCCCGGCCAAACGAGCTAGGCACTTCGCGCTCTACCATAGCGCCACCCGGAATACGGCCAACGGTAGGAATATTAATCATAATCGAGGAGCCATCAGCCCCTTCTGCGCCTAGGCCACCCACAACTAAGCTGCCTTGTGCCAGTGCATACACTCGCCCATCAACCCCTTTTAAGAAGGTTTGTAACAGTGTGCCACCGCGTAGACTTTTGGCTTCACCAATGGCCGAAACGGTAATATCGATAGTTTGCCCAGGCTTGGCAAACGCTGGTAACTCAGCATGTACGGCCACCGGTGCTACGTCTTTCATTTTGGGGCGCATATTTTCTGGCACTGTAATGCCAAAGTTATTGAGCATGGTTCTAAAGGTTTGTGCGGCAAAGGCGTTATTACGCTCACCGGTGCCGGGTAAGCCCACCACTAAGCCGTAGCCTACCAGTTGGTTGGCACGCACCCCTTCTACCGAGCTAATATCTTTAATTCGTGCTGCGTGAGCAGGAATTAAAGCGCCAGCTAATAAGGTCAAGCTCAGTAATATGGCGGTGAGCTGTTTCATGTAATTCTCCTGAACTTTAAAGGTTGAATGAACTCGACCCTACCAAACCTTAACACCAAGATCCTGACGGTCATCAGGATGACGGCAACAGCAATCATCAAAGGTCGAATGAATTCGACCCTACAAAATACGGCTTCAAGCTGCTTTAAAAAGGCATCCATTCGCTGTTAAAGAATTTGGCCAGCCAGCCGCGGCTCTGGGTGTTAGCAAAATCACCGGTACCACCGTAATAAATGCGAGCATTAGCGACGCGGTTAGAGGCTATACGATTATCAGACTCTATATCTTGCGGGCGGATCATGCCGCTAATACGCACATACTCTTCACCGGTATTAAGCATGATCCACTTTTCGCCCTGCACCATTAAATTACCGTTGGCTAACACTTGAGCCACACTCACGGTAATGCTGCCTTGTAAGCTATTGCTTTGATTGGTGTTGGCTTGGCCATCAAACTCATTATTTGAAGACAAAGACGCAGACAATGGATAACCAGCTACGGAAGCTGACACGCCACCTAAGCTAGGTGCGTTAATGTTTACGTTTGAGTCTTTTGCCTGATTAGTAGTGGCTTGCTTTTGAGCTCGGGTCGACTCAGCGAGATCGACAGTAATAATGTCGCCCACTCGATGTGCTTTAATATCGGAATATAAATTGTTGGCGTAATTATCCTGAAAAATAGAGCCGCTAGGTTCAAGTTCTTGCTCAGTTAAGCTTGGGATAACCGGCGCAAATTCAGGATCATCCGGCTTAGGGGTATAAGGCGTACTGGTACACCCCGCCAATCCCAAAAGCACTAACACGACCCAGCTAAAAGAGGCTAAATTCATTTGCATCATATTGGTCCTTTTACTGCTCACCATTATAATTGCTGGTTAACGTAGGCCATCATGTCATCAACGGCTGAAATCACCTTAGAGTTCATCTCATATACTCGCTGGGCCTGTATTAGGTTTACCAACTCTTCGGTAACATTGACGTTAGAGCTTTCTAACATGCCCTGTTTAATGGTGCCGTAACCGTCGGCACCGGCAATACCTTGCATAGCGGCGCCACTAGATTGAGTTTCTAGGTATAAGTTTTCCCCTTTTGGCTGCAAGCCTGCAGGGTTGGCAAAATCACTAATAATCAGCTGACCAATAATTTGTGATTCGGCTTGTCCTGCTATTTGGATGGACACTTCACCATTGGTACCCACACTAATACTTTGTGCGTTATCTGGTATCTGCATTTCTGGCTGAATAGGGTAACCATTACCAGGGCTAACAATTACGCCTTCTTCGTTAAGTGCTAGCTGGCCGTTACGGGTATAGCCTGTGGTGCCGTCTGGCAATAACATTTCAAAAAAACCACGGCCATCAATCATAACATCCAGCGCATTATCTGTGGTTTGCACGCTACCTTGAGTAAAGGTTTTTTGCGTGGCCACTACTTTACTACCCGCCCCTAACATTAAGCCAGAGGGTAAGTTAGTGTCGGCAGTAGCTCGGCCACCGGGCTGATGAATATTTTGATAGAGCAAATCTTCAAAAATACCGCGGCCTTTTTTAAAGCCTACGGTACTGGCGTTAGCTAGGTTATTAGAGGTCACTGAGATATTAGTCTGCTGTGCATCTAAGCCGGTTTTACTAATCCATAATGCGGGGTTCATGATGTTCTCCTTTAGATGCGCAGCAGCTGAGCATGGGCTTTATCGTTTTCTTCCGCATGGCTCATCATTTTTAGTTGAGTTTCAAAGCGGCGCTGCAAATCAATTAAATGGGTCATTTCGGCTACGGGGTTCACGTTACTGCCTTCAAGTACGCCGGCCAATAGCTGTACATCGGCAGACGGGGCTTCTGCTTGCCCGTCTTTACGGCGAAATAGGCCGTCGGTACCTTTTTCTATATCTGCATTATTAGGCAGTACCGTTTTAATACGCTGCAATTCTTCGCCGCCATTAACGGGCTCACCTTCTAGGCGCGCAAAGATGGTGCCGTCTTTGTTTATTTCCATTTTCTCTAATGGTAGTGGCAAAAAAATAGGCGCCCCGCCATCATCTAGCACATTAAGGCCGGTACTGGTTTGCAGTGAGCCTTCGGATGTCACTTGCAAGTTACCAAATCGGGTATAAGCTTCGCTGCCATCTTTTGCCTCAACCGCCAACCAGCCGTCACCTGCTACGGCAACGTCAAGATCTCGTCCCGTGGTTTGTATGGGGCCAGAGGCAAAACTTTGCCCAGGTCGCTCTGTCATGGCAAATACCCGGGTTGGCAAACCTTCGCCAAAGGCTTGCATGGCACGAGCTTGCTCCATATCGGCTTTAAAGCCGGTGGTATTGGCGTTGGCCAAGTTGTTGGAGCGTACGGCCACGCTGTGCATGTTTTCTTTGGCGCCAGACATGGCAATATAAAGTAAATGATCCATTTCAGCTCCGTCGGTTTGTTAGCCGAATACATACTGATTAATGCTGAACAGTCGCAAGGCTCTGCCACTGACCGTTAATTTATTACACTATTGCTTAAATACAATGCAAGATTAATGCCACAAAGAAAGCGCTACGTCTAACGCTGTACGCCCTACGTTAAAAAAACAGGCAGCGCCGAGCTTCAAGGCAAAACCAGCACTTGGGTCATTGCGAGGTACGAAGCAATCCATTTCAAAAGAGAGCGAAACGTCTACCGCTGTACGTCCTACGTTAAAGAAAACAGGCAGCGCCGAGCGCCCGGCGCCAAGCACCAAGCTAACCCTTTTTGGGAGCTGTCAGCCAACTCCTTCGGGGAGCGCTACGTCTACCGCTGTACGCCCTACGTTAAAGGTAAAACAGGGTTGATTTTTCGTACCGCGTTTAACGTAAGGCGTAGAACTGTTTGTTGGCTGGATTGCCGCGTCGTTGCACTCCTCGCAATGACGGCACACTTAGGGAAGCGGTACATTTAACGCCGCTTTACGTAAAAAAACACCGCTCTGTTAAAGGAGCGGTGTTTTTTTCTGATAGCTGACAGCTTACGGCTGAAAGCTATGTTTTAACGTATTTGCAGTATGGTCTGCTGTAGGGTGCTGTTCACTTCTAGGGCACGAGAGTTGGCCTGGAAGTTACGTTGCGCGGTAATTAAGTCTACCAACTCTGAGGTTAAGTCAGTATTAGATTGCTCTAATGCCGCCACACTCACTTTACCAAACACCCCGGTATTAGGTTGACCAGTCACCACATCACCCGATAGCAAAGACTCGCGCCATTGGGTATCACCAATTTGTGTTAAGCCTTGCTCGTTAGGGAAGCGCGCCATGGCCACTATGCCTAGGTTTTCAGTTGAACCATTACTGTAAGTCGCTTGCACTAAGCCATCTGGGCCAACATCGACCTTGGTTAAACGACCGACTGTGGTACCGTCTTGGGTAGACTCTGTTACTTCAAACGCGCCCGAGTTAAGCGTGGCGGACGGTACTTTGATCATTATCTGCTGATTAGGATCTGAACCATTAGTAAAGCCTAACGCTTCAGTTTCAAACTCTGTCGGTAAAGGAGCCGTTAAGGAACCACTGTTATCAAACTCAAGGGTTAAGCTGTTCTCCGGCGGTGTGGATGAATCGCTTTTCATCACCCCATCGACGGCAACTCGCATTTCCCACTGGTTATCTGTAATAGGAGGTGTCACATTAGGGTTAGGCCCAGTTTTAGTGAAGTACTGAGTTAGCGTGTGAGTATCTCCCATAGAGTCATAAATAGTCATGGAAGTCGATGAAGTATAGGTAGCAGAGTCGGTGGCATCAAAAGCTATACCCGCTCTGTCTATCGCATCCGCTTTAGTGGGTAAGTTAATGCCTGTTCTTGCCTCTTCCGTCGCTTGAGGCTGACCGGCTTTATCAGGAATTTTTAACGCCTGGGTACTATTAATCCCTAGCCCTGCGGGCGTGCCATCTTCGTTAGCTTTATAGGTCTGTAAGAAATGCCCTTGTGAGTTAGTGACATAACCCTCGTCATTAAGACGAAAGGCACCGGCACGGGTAAAGGTGCGGTCTAGGGTGTCCATTTCATTGGCCATCACAAAAAAGCCACTACCGTTAATCGCCATATCTAGCGAGTTATTGGTAAACTGTAGCGCACCTTGGTGAAACTGCTGTGACACGGCGGCGGTTTGTACACCACTACCGGTTTGAGTTTTAGCATTGGCAAAAATAGAGTTGGCATATACGTCGGCAAACTCAGCGCGAGATTCTTTAAATCCCAGCGTATTAACGTTGGCAATGTTATTGGCCGTCACGTCCAAATCTTTCTGCGCCGCGTTAACGCCACTAAGGGCTATATTAAAAGACATTTATGTGCTCCTTACGCGGCTTTATTGCCGGCAATTTCAAGTACTTGGTTTAAGGGAATGCCCCCTAAACCTGATAAGTTAACCAAGGTAGGGCTATTGGCACTGCCCAAAGTGACACTGTCTACTCGGCCAAAGGTTAAGGCATTTAAATCTTCGCGCTGGTTATCCACCAAGCCACTCACTTTCACCTTATAACGGCCAGTACCAACTGGCTGTCCCTGATCGTTGAGTCCGTCCCAAGTAAAAGGGACGTTACCCCGCTGGGGCCCTTCTAAGCTCATAGAGCGTATTAGCTCGCCCTCTTCGTTTTCGATACGAATAACTACGTTGTCTGCCCCCTCACCGGTAACGGCCACGCCTTCTATGGGCTCAGACTCATCCCAATAAGCTACATCACTGGGTAACAGTACTTTTTGCCCCACTAAACTTGATGCTTGTAGTGCCTGGCTTGAGGTCATTACTTCACTTAAGCCCGAGAGTTTTTCACTCATTTGGTTAATACCATCGGCACTGGTGAAAGCCGTCATTTGTGCAATCATATCGGAGTTATCAGCCGGATCAAACGGATCTTGATAGGCCAACTGTTGCGTCATAAGAGCAAAGAAATCTTCTTGACCAAGCTCGGTACGCCCCGGATCTTTCGCTTTATCGGCAGGGCTTTGTTCGCCTGGCCACTTCATGCCATCTAGGTAGTCTTGGTTAACTTGCATATTGGATTACCCCTTACCTAAGCGCAGTGTTTGTTGCAGCATTTGTTTAGCTGCATCGGCTACTTGCACGTTTGTTTGGTAGTTACGCGAGGCACTTAGCATATCGGTCATTTCTTCTACCACATTCACGTTTGGCTTATAAATAAAGCCTTCGGCATCTGCCATAGGATGATCGGGATGAAACTCTTTCAGTAATGGCTTGTCTGTTTCAACTACGCCCATAACTTTAACACCGACACTTTCTTGGCGGTCTGACAATGCCTGATCTAAGTCAGCAGCAAACACCGGCTTACGGGCGCGGTAGGTTTCATTCACACTTGAACTGACACTGTCGGCGTTAGCCAAGTTACTGGCGGTTGTATTTAGCCGTACCGACTGCGCACTCATGGCACTGCCGGAAATATCAAATACCTTAAATAGGCTCACATTGACTCTCCTTTAATGGCTTTTAGCAGACCGCTGATTTTACTGTTTAAAAACTCAAGCGAAGCCTGATATTGCAAGGCGTTTTCCATATAGCTATTACGCTCGGTTTGCACATCTACCGTATTACCATCACCGGTATCAGGTTGATTGGGCACCCGAAACTGCACACTACCAGGCGGAGCTAAATCAACAGCAAAGTGTTGCTGATTCGTGCGGCTAAGCGAAAAACCTTGGCCAGTTTGCGCCTGCTCTAATGCGGTATTAAAGTCCATATCTTTGGCTTTGTAACCTGGCGTATCGGCGTTAGCCAAGTTACCTGCCAATAATTCCGCCCGGCCAGAACGTGTGACTAAGGCGTGTTGATGAATACCAAAGGCTTTATCGAAGGAAATCGTCACCCGGCACCTCTTGCAGCTACGTTATTGCCACCGAGTGGCATAATATTGCCGCCTAGTAGCTTAAATTAGTGAGAAGCGGTGAACGATAGCTCTTGTTCATGCCTCCCGCTTTGTTACTGTTATACCAAGCAAGACCTATGCCAACTGTTAAAATTGCAGTACTAAAACAACACTGCCCCCATTAATAACATTAACGGGGGCAGAGAAGAGAACTCAAAATGATTGCTACTTCAGCCGATAGATGATGCCAGGGTTACAGCGGATCATTTCAAATTTATCTGATAAGCCGGTCAGCGACTCTGACGCTCCTAGTAGTAAGTACCCCCCAGGGTTTAACGAGTGCGCAAACTGGTTAAGGATTTTGGTTTTATTTGCTGGAGAAAAGTAAATAAGCACGTTACGACAAAATATAATGTCAAACTTACCCAATAAGCTGTAGCTGTCTAGCAAGTTAAAGGGACGAAAAGACACCATATTTCTCACTTTATCTTTTAACTGCATTTTACCATCAGCTAACGGAGTAAAAAAATGGCTTCTTCGCTCCGGGGATAAACCACGCGCTAGGGATAGGCTATCGTAAATTCCTTTTTTACAGTGCTCTAGCATACTCGTCGAAATATCAGTGGCCACAATTTGCAGCCCTGGCAAACCACCGGGTTTGTGCGCCTGATACTCTAGCGCCGTCATTGCAATCGAGTAGGGCTCTTGACCAGAAGAACTGGCAGAAGACCATATTTTTAACGTTTTACCCGGCTTAGCAAGTTCAGGGAATAACTTTTCACTGAGTAAAGTAAAAGGATAAGCATCACGAAACCATAGCGTTTCGTTCGTCGTCATCGCATCAATCACAGCTGTTTTAAGCTCTCGCTCACGAGGCAACATACTTTTAGCCACTAAGTCATCTAATGACTCTAATTGAAAGCGAGTTAATAGCGGCGACAAGCGGCTTTTTACTAAATACTGTTTATTATCACCCAGCACTATGCCTGTGCTAGTTTCAAGAAACTGGCAAAACGCTCGATACTGTTGGTCGGTCAGATTCTTCATCAATTACCTGTTCCTTTATACCTATTTTAGAGTGCGCTTTTCACGGCTGTTGCCAACTCATCAGGGTGGAACTTCGCAATAAAATCGTTCGCCCCTACTTTTTCAATCAATGCTTTATTAAACACACCACTTAAAGAGGTATGTAAAATGACATGCAAACCTTTTAGTGATGGATTATTTCTAATTTCAGCAGTAAGAGTGTAACCGTCCATCTCAGGCATTTCCACATCAGAAATGACCATAGATAACTGTTCGTTAATTGGGCCAATAGCAGCTAATTCTTTAAGCTTATCAAGGGCGAGTCGACCATTTTCTGTCACTATAACCTCAAAGCCTAAGCTTACAAGTGTGTTATAAATTTGACGGCGTGCTACGGAGGAGTCATCGGCTATCAAAATAGGCTTTTGATCCGCTGTGGTTAAACCAGACACTTCATCCACTAACTCATCTCTTACCACAGAATGAGCAGGAATAATTTCATCAAGAATTTTTTCTACGTCTAGAATTTCAACCAACTCACCATCTATTTCAGTAACTGCGGTCATGTAGTTAGAGCGACCTGCTCCTTTGGGGGGCGGCAAAATAGATTCCCAGTTAACGTTAATAATACGCTCAACTGAGTTGACTAAAAAACCTTGTATGGTGCGGTTATACTCAGAAATAATAACAAAACTGTTATCTATATCTGCAATAGGACGCCCACCCATGGCTTTACTGATATCGATAATAGAAATAGTCTGGCCACGAATGTTCGCTACCCCTTTAATCACTGAGCTGCGCTGGGGAAAAGCAGTTAAGTTTGGGCATTGCAGCACCTCTTTTACCTTGAACACGTTAATGCCAAATCTTTGACGGCCATTAAGTTTAAATAGTAATAACTCTAACCTATTTTGCCCAACAAGCTGTGTTCTTTGGTTGACTGAGTCAAGTATTCCCGCCATCACCCTTTCTCCGTATACGCCATCACCAAAAGGCTTAATGGCATGCTTTATGCATATTTTAGTTTAAACTGCGACTATCCGTGCGCTTTAATGCTAGCCTATCACTCACACTCTGCGGACGCCAACTGAGACCAACTTACCTTTTCTTATCGGCCACGAGGTAGTAATGCTTAGAAACATTTTCTTATTATGTGTGATTGCTCGCTCTTTTGTGCGATCAAGCTACAAAATAGTGTTATATAAAAAAAATTTAGTGCCTATATTACTGCTTGCGGGCTTAACTGCAGAGTCTCAAGCACAAATAAATAGTTCGTCTGCACATGAAGCGATTCGTCATTATGCCGAAGACTATGTGCGAGACTTAGTTGCTACCCAGCCAGATGATAAGTTAGAGGTTAATGCCGCAAGCATTGATACACGAGTGCAACTAACAGAATGTTTGGGGAAGCTGACCGCCAACATTAGGGGCTCAGGTGAAATAAAGCGCAACACTCATGTCTATTTACAGTGCCACGAAACACCAAGCTGGGATTTATTTGTGCCGGTTAGGGTGCGCATTCTTAAACCCGTGGTAACAGCACTAGACCCTATCGCACGCAATACGCTACTACAAGCGTCGCATCTCACCATTGAGTATGAAGATGAAGTATTATTACGCGGTGATATTTTTAGCCGAGTCAGTGAATTAGTGGGCTCTCGCAGTAAGCGCGATTTACGCCCAGGGCAGCCCATAAGAAGCAGCCAACTTTGTGTCGTATGTAAAGGTGACAAAGTTAGCATTTTGGCAAAAACAGGGGGGCTTATGCTAAGAACGGATGGCATTGCTGAAGAAGATGGCTCATTTAATGACAGCATTCGCGTGAGCAACCTCAATTCAGGTCGAAAAATCAGCGCTCGAGTCATGGCCGCAGGTCAAGTACAGGTTAAATTATAAATTCTGCTAAAGTTGTTGTGTACTAGGCCGATACCCCTTGTACGCAGCAGCAGAATTAGGACACTTATATTATGGCTATCGATAAATTACCCGCAGGTTTAGGCAATAGCACGCCACTAACAACCAATAAGTACAAACAAAACATTGGTAACGAAGCGGCGCCTAATGCAGCAAAAAATACGGTTTCTCCTTCTCAAGACTCCGTTACGCTTACCCCTCAGGCTCAGCGCCTTAGTCAGGTACAGCAAAACTTGGCTAACACCTCTGCGCCTGATAATAGCGCTAAAATAGCGGCGCTAAAAAAAGCCGTTAATGAGGGATCTTATCAAGTAGACAGTGATAAACTTGCTGCCAACATTTCAAGTTTTGAACAGGACTTAAAAGGCCTCTAATATGTCGCTTGCTGCGCTGCTAGAAACCCAACGCTTACAACTTGAGCAACTGCTAGAGATTACCGAGCAGGAGCTTGAGTTAATTACGCAACGAAAAGCATTAGAACTGCCTCCGTTAGCCGAGAGTAAGCAGGCCTTGCTTACTGTTATTCAAAAAACCGACGGCGAGCTGGCTCACCACCCAGACCGAGTTCAATTAAGCAATGAGTTTAAAGAACAGGTTAGTCTGTTACGTGATTTAGTCAGTAAGTGCCAAGAACGCAGCCAAGTCGCTGAGCAGCTGCTAGAACAGTCATTAAATGGTATTCGTCAGTTAAGCAATATTTTAAGTAAGCTGCATGAACGACAAAGTATGACTTATGATCAAAAAGGTCATACCAAGGGCATTAATAAAGGCACTGGCTTTAAAGTTTAATTTATAGCGCCAGACGCCAAGCTCAAAAAAACACCACTTTGATACATATATAGAGTGGTGTTTTTTTTATGATCGTCATTTTTAATCTCTTCAACATTCAACATTCAACATTCAACATTATCCTACTCCCCACGACGTAACTTTTCATAACGGTTTAAATCTAACTCTAGTTCGGTTATGTACATATCACCGTCGGGGTAGCTATTCACCACTTGAGCCCCTCGCACTACGCCACGACTACTGTTACTAACAGTGCCATCTTGTAAAATATGGCTATTCATAGTGCTAGAGCTAGACGACATTACGCCCCCTAATTGCTCTGTGAGCTCACGATAAGCATCCAGTTTAGAAGCACGCATCGCGTGTAACAGTTTCTGCTGATAATCCGCAGGGCTTTGCAGGCTAATAGGCGCGTACCCTACCGCCTGCAGTGGCTCACTTTTATTAAACAGCGATGACTGTGTGCTACAGCCACTTAAAAGCACCAGCAATATCAGCCCATACTTACTTCGCATAACGTCTCCTTTCTGCCGGTGTTATGACACGAGTTTGTGGGCCTTTGGCTCTCAGCAAACCGGCCACTAAATACTCA
Source organism: Oceanisphaera sp. (assembly GCF_052084945.1). Lineage (NCBI taxonomy): Bacteria > Pseudomonadati > Pseudomonadota > Gammaproteobacteria > Aeromonadales > Aeromonadaceae > Oceanisphaera > Oceanisphaera sp. Next base: position 2,616 of record NZ_JBQDEX010000047.1, on the reverse strand, counting down.
GGAATAAACTGCTGAGCACTGGCTATAAGGCTATTATCCCCCATGGACACCAAACGAGCATTAATTAAGCGTCCCCCAGTGGTTTCACTTACAGTGCCGTGCAACAAATAACGCGCATCAATTCGTGGGCTTAACTGACGATAATCTCGGCTGGTACTAATATCACCTTCGGGGGTGATACGAATAAAGGGCAAGGCTTTAAAGTCAACGACTCGCAGGCCATATTGATTAAGCTGAAACATCATAGTTTCGGACAGTAAGCGACTAAAATCGTCTTGGCTTTGGTAGTCTTGCTGATCAACAAAACCACTAACAGCAATGCCAGACTGCTCATTAAGATTGTGTGCACTAGACACTAAACGATACGCTAATGCCGACATATGCTGTTGTATTTGAGTTTGGCCGCCCACTAAAGAAGGACCCGCCTGAGGAAGATGAGCACTGCGCGTATCAGATCTCATGCGCATAGGAACGCCGTCTTGGCTGTGGCGAGGCGACATATCGGGCCCGACTAATGGCCCAAGCAGTTTATTGTTAATATAATGAGACGCATGATCATGAGGCAAATAATGATGTTCAGCATCAAACTGCTGCGCCGGCAGTGCTTGTTCTTGCTCTGCAGGGGTGGTGCACGCTGCTAACCCCAGCACCGTCACTAGCAAAAAGGCTTTACTCATCATGACTCCCATTGTAATAGATAATATCCATTAGGCTATCGGCTCTGCTGCCATAAACTTTACTGACCATTAGCATGACAAACTTGGCACACGCGCATAACAGCCATGGCTCAGCATAACAGAAAAGCGAATAACACGCCGAACGCCTTGCATATAATACCAGTCTACCCCGAGCGTAGGGTCGAATTTATTCGACCTCTTTAGGCCTTGCTATGGTGGTTAGTTTTACCAGATCAGGATAGCTACTAAATTATCTCTCTTAATTTTAGCGCTTGTCTTGTTACGCTTAACAGCTATCTAATGGCAAGCTTTTTGCATAATCCTTGCCAACATTGATTAACGTCGTTATTTAATTCAATAGCCTTTTTACCATAGGTGACTCCGTGCCAATAAAAGCCCTTTTGCTCTCGTTATTTTTATTATTGCCGCTGGCATTACCGTTAACGGCACATGCCGATTGGTATCAAACCCAAGGGTCGGCACCACTAAGCGCAGGAAAAGAGACTGCGCGCCAACAAGCATTAGAGCAAGCACTTACCGAGGCACTGCTGCAAGCCGGTGCTTCTCTTACTACCGTTCAATCAGTAACCAATGGTGCCTTGTTAGAGCAGCGGCTAGATATTGCCGCCCAAGGTGAGCTGATGGATTATGTCATTTTAAAAGAGTGGAGTTCACAGGGGCGCTTATGGCTTACGCTAAGGGCCGATATCTGGCCAGATAAAGCAATCACTCCCCAATGCAATAGTCATTACCACCCAGGTATTACGCTAACGCGCTTTGCTATTCAGTATCCAGAACAGGCAAGATTTGGGCAAATTTATGATTTGGGCACCGCTGTTACTGCCAGACTTACGCAGCAGCTCTCCCCCATCGTCAATTTAATGACGAGCCTCCCTCATCAAGTGCTCACCGATCAGCGCTTACCCCGCAGCCCAGGGCTACGCCAAGGCGCCGATGTATTAGGAAAGCAGCAGCAGTCTCGGTTACTGCTAAGCGGTGTGATTAACGATATAAGCATGGAGGAAGGTAATTGGATGAAGTGGAGCTTAAGTGATATGCCGCGCCAGTTTGCCTTGAATGTAACCCTAGAAGACAGTTTTACTGGTGAACAGCTATTGCAAAAGCACTACCAAGTAGAAGCTCCTTGGGGCTATAGCAAGCACGCTAAAGTAAGAGTACAAGAGCAAAACTTTTGGCATTCTAGTTATGGGCAATCGGCCGATCAGCTATTACAGCAAGTGGTCAGAGACGTGGTAAGTGCCCAGTCATGCATGAAGGCCATTGGCCATATTTTACAACAGTCTGATGAAGGTATTTTAATGGATTTAGGGCGTCAAGCCGGCATTAAACCGGGTGATCGTTTTACCCTTGTTCACCGCCGACAAATACAACCCGGTTATTACAGTGAAACGTCTTCAGAGGCGCAATTTGTGGTGCAACAAAGCCATACCGACTATAGCCTGCTAGCCCCGGCTGATCATAATGCCAAACAAGTTAGGATCACCCCTGGAGATGTCCTCACCGCGCTGCATTAATAGCAATTTAAGTGCCAAGCTCTACTAACCTACTGCGAGCGTAGCGCGGCAATCCACTCCAAAACAAAGCTATACGTTAAAAAACACGGGTAAAGCGAACGGACTAAGATAAACCAGTAAGGAGTAAGGAGAAAATACCAAACCCGCTCTGTCGTCTTGCGCTTTAGCTGCAAGTCTTGCGGAGCAAGAAGCTTGTTCTTATCCCCCTTACACCTCACCGTTTTCCGTACCGCGCTCGGCGTAAAGCGTATAGCTGTCTGTTAAATGGATTGCCGCGTCGTTGCACTCCTCGCAATGACGAAATGGGTTGGAACTCTTGTTATACCAATCTGTAAAACTAACTGATCAAAATTTTTCGCCACGCTTGTTTGTTACAGAGAGGCACGGAAGAACACGGAACAATA
>NZ_JBQDEX010000046.1:15695-19197 GCF_052084945.1 Oceanisphaera sp. | reverse complement strand
TTATCTCTATTTTTCTGTGGGTTCCGTGGATTCCGTTGCTCATCTCTGGGGGTAGCAGTCAATAACTAGCATTTAAAATGCAACTTATTGTCCTAGATCACATTTTCTCTTTTGATTCGCCTTTATACTGCTTGCCAGTGACATAACAAGTACATCAATCAAGCAGTCAATTGAAGGAGAAGACGATGAGCGGATGTTGTGGTGGTTGCGGCGGTGAACACACGCGTCAAGAACAAGAGCAAGCGGCGGCCGAGGCTAAAGCGCAAGCTGAACAGCAGCAATCAGAAGCTGAGTAGTTTACTTCTGGCAGAGACATGCTGCATTTAAAAGCCAACCTCTGGGTTGGCTTTTTGCATTTTAAACCCTGAGCGCCGTATTATTTCTGTTCAGTCGCCTTAAACGCTTGCTTATCCAGCGCTCTCCTTAAGCCTAGGGCATTGTTAAATGCAACATAAAGTCCGATAATAGTCGCTGTCATTTTATATTACCGAGTGATCATGTCTGAATATTTGCTGCTGTTTGTTGGCACAGTGCTGGTCAACAACTTTGTACTGGTCAAATTTTTAGGTCTTTGCCCCTTTATGGGCGTGTCTGGCAAGTTAGAAACCGCCATTGGCATGGGCCTTGCCACCACTTTTGTACTGACCTTGGCCTCTGCCTGCTCTTATTTGGTCAACCAGTATATTTTGCAGCCCTTAGAGCTGACCTATTTGCGCACCCTGTCGTTTATTTTAGTGATTGCAGTGGTCGTGCAATTTACCGAAATGGTGGTGCATAAAACCAGCCCGACCCTGTATCGCTTATTAGGCATTTTTTTACCCTTAATCACCACTAACTGTGCCGTGCTGGGTGTGGCGTTATTAAACATCAACGAACAACACAATTTTATGCAAAGCCTAGTGTATGGTTTTAGTGCTGCCTTGGGCTTTTCGTTAGTGCTGGTGTTATTTGCGGCCATGCGTGAGCGATTAGCCGGTGCCGATGTGCCTGCCCCCTTTAAAGGCGCAGCACTGGCCATGATCACTGCCGGCTTAATGTCGTTAGCCTTTATGGGCTTTACCGGATTGGTGAAGTTTTAATGAGTCATATTTTAATTGCCATTGCTGTTCTTGCGCTACTGGCGCTGATTTTTGGCCTAATTTTAGGTTTTGCCGCCGTTAAATTTCAGGTGGAGTCAGATCCTATAGTAGAGCAACTTGATGAACTGCTGCCCCAAACCCAATGTGGCCAGTGTGGCTATCCGGGATGTCGACCCTACGCTGAAGCCGTGGCCAACGGCGACGATATTAATAAATGCGTGCCCGGCGGCGAAGCCACCATGATTAAAATTGCCGATTTAATGGGTGTCGAGCCACAAAGCTTAGGGGAAGCCGAGGCTGAGCCTGAAAAACGCGTGGCTTTTATTCACGAAGACATGTGCATTGGGTGCACTAAATGCATTGCCGCCTGTCCGGTAGACGCCATAGTGGGCGCTACTAAAGCCCTGCACACCGTTATTGAAGACGAGTGCACCGGCTGCGATTTATGTGTGGATCCTTGCCCCACCGATTGTATAGAGATGATCCCCATTAAAGTCACCACAGATAACTGGAAATGGCAGCTCAACTCCATCGCCATTAAACAGGTAGATTAATATGACGCTATTAGAGCAACTAACAGCGGGCAAACTGCATCAATTTCATGGTGGCATTCATCCGCCACAACGCAAAGCCCCGGCTAATTTAACGGCCATTAGCGAAGCAGGCCTGCCCCAAGAGCTAATATTGCAAGTGCGCCAGCACATAGGTCAGGCCGCACAGCTTAAAGTGGCGGTGGGCGAGCATGTACTTAAAGGGCAGCTATTAACTCAGCCGCTCAACCCCATGATGATGCCAGTGCATGCCCCCACATCGGGCACCATTAGTGCCATTGAAGACCGACCTTTATGCCACCCTTCTGGGCTATCGGGACTGTGCATTGTACTAGTGCCGGATGGCGAAGAAACGTGGCGACCTCGCTTTCCGGTCGCTGACTATCAGTTATTAGATGCCGATGTGTTGCTTAATCGCATTCATCAAGCAGGGATCACCGGCTTGGGCGGTGCGGGTTTTCCGGCACATGTTAAGCTTACCCCTCGTAAAAAAACCATAGACACCTTGATCATTAATGGCGTTGAGTGCGAACCCTATATTAGTGCCGACGACCGCTTAATGCGCGAATACCCGCAAGATATCTTGCAGGGCATTCATATTTTGCGCCATATAGTGCAGCCTACCACCACTATTCTGGCCATAGAAGACAACAAGCCCGAGGCCATAGCCGCATTAACCGCTGCCAATCAAGACGATAATCTTGTGATTGTGGCCGTGCCCACTAAATACCCTTCAGGGGGCGAAAAACAGCTGATTGAAGTGTTAACCGGTTTGCAAGTGCCCCGCAAAGGGCTGCCCGCAGATTTAGGCATAGTAGTGCAAAACGTTGGCACCGCGTTTGCCGTTAAACACGCCATTATAGATGACGAGCCCTTAATTAGGCGCGTGGTAACACTTGCCGGTGACGCTTTTAGCGAACCCGGTAATGCTTGGGTACATATTGGCACCCCTGTGCGTTATTTATTACAACGTTATGGCCTGAATGCCGAGCTAGAGCAGCGAGTGATTATGGGTGGCCCCATGATGGGCTTTACCTTGCACACCGCCGCTGCCCCTATTATTAAGGGCAGCAACTGCGTACTGGCTCCTAAGTACACAGAACTGCCGCCACCAGAAGAAGAAATGGCCTGCATTCGTTGCAGCCAGTGTGCCGATGCCTGCCCAGCCAGCTTATTACCGCAACAGCTGTATTGGTATGCGCGCAATGATGAGCACGACAAGCTCAACAGCCATAATTTATTTGACTGCATAGAGTGCGGCGCCTGTGCTTATGTGTGCCCCAGTAATATTCCATTAGTGCAATATTACCGTGAGGCCAAAGCCGATATTCGCCAAGCCGCCCATGAAGCTGTGCAAGCTGAACGAGCCAAAGTGCGTTTTGAAGCTCGCCAAGAGCGCCTTGCCCGCGAAAAAGCCGAACGCCAAGCCCGCCAAGCCAAAGCCGCAGCCGAACGTAAAGCGCGCATGGCCGAACAAGCCGCCGCAACCGGAGAAGATCCGGTTGCCGCCGCCCTTGCCCGTGTTAAAGCACGCCAACAAGCCGCTCCGCCAGAAGATATGGCCGCCGCCCGCGCCGCCCGTAAAGAGGAAGCGCGTCGTAATAAAGCGCTTAAACAAGCCGCTGCAGGCGAAGCCCCTCAAACCGGCGCCAATGCGGCTAATAGTGATAAACAAAGTGCCGTAGCCGCTGCCGTGGCACGAGCCAAAGCCCGAAAAGCGGCACAACAAGCCAAGGCCAGCACAGATAATGCGGCGACATCACCGGCCTCTGAAGCAGGCGATAATAAAAAAGCCGCCATACAAGCGGCGGTAGCAAGGGCCAAAGCACGCAAGGCCGCACAACAGGCAGAAACTCAGGCCGAGCCCAGTGG
>NZ_JBQDEX010000046.1:0-15595 GCF_052084945.1 Oceanisphaera sp. | reverse complement strand
CGCAAGGCCGCACAACAGGCAGAAACTCAGGCCGAGCCCAGTGGCGATAATGCCACTAACGCCCCTGCCGCTACTGAAGCCGCCGACGATAAAAAAGCGGCTATTAAAGCGGCGGTAGCAAGGGCCAAAGCACGCAAGGCCGCACAGCAGGCAGAAGCTCAGGCCGAGCCCAGTGGCGATAATGCCACTGACGCGCCTGGCGCAGCTGAGGCCGCCGACGATAAAAAAGCCGCCATTAAAGCCGCGGTAGCAAGAGCCAAAGCGCGTAAAGCAGCACAAGAGGCTAAAGCTTCATCAGACTCATCAGCCAATAAGGACGAGCACTCATAATGGCGTTAACCATCAGCAGTTCACCGCACAGCACCATAGCGCTGGATACGCCCACCTTAATGCGGCGTGTTTGTTATTGCCTGATCCCGGGCATTGTTGCCCAATGGTGGTTTTTTGGCCCGGGTAGCTTAATTCAAATCGCCTTAGCCGTGCTTACCGCCTACGGTGCCGAAGCCTTAGTATTAAGCTTAAGGGGCAAGCGTTTAAGCCACCTTAAAGATAACTCAGCCCTACTGAGTGCCATACTCATTGGCATTGCCATACCGCCCCTTGCGCCTTGGTGGCTGGTCGTAATAGGCACCGGCTTTGCCATTATTGTGGCCAAACAACTCTATGGTGGCATTGGGCAAAACTTGTTTAACCCCGCCATGGTGGCTTATGTATTGTTATTAGTGTCATTTCCACTGCAAATGACCAGCTGGTTGCCGCCCCTTGAATTACAGCTATATCCGGTCACCTTTGCTGATAGTTTTTCAGCTATTTTTACCGGTTTTACCCTAGATGGTTTTAGCCCGCATCAATTAAAAGAGCTGGCCGACGGCACCACTATGGCCACGCCTCTCGACACCTTAAAAACCGGTTTTACTCAAGGTCATACTCACAACGAGATTATCACCAACCCCGTGTTTGCAGGCTTGGCCGGCCTAGGTTGGCAGTGGGTTAACTTGGCCTATTTAGCGGGCGGTTTGCTTATGCTGCGCCTTAAGCTAATAAGCTGGCCAATTCCGGTTGCCATTATCCTGAGCCTGTTTATTTTTAGCCTGATTGGCTTTTTAATTTCACCCGATACCACCATTGGTCCTAGCATGCATTTGCTTTCTGGTGCGACCATGTTGGGGGCTTTTTTTATTGCCACCGACCCTGTATCGGCAGCCACCACTTTTAAAGGACGCTTGGTCTATGGCGTGCTTATTGGTTTATTAGTGTATTTAATTCGTACTTTTGGCGGCTACCCAGACGCCATCGCCTTTGCGGTATTATTGGCCAATATGACAGTGCCCATGATTGATGCCCTAACCAAACCCACCACTTACGGAGCGGCGCGCTAATGCTAAAAACCATGCGTGATAATGCCTGGGTGTTAGCCGTGTTTGCCCTAGTGTGCACGGCATTGGTAGCGCTAACGCACCAACTAACAAAAAACACCATTATTCAACAAGAGCAAGCCCAACTGCTGGATGTATTAGACGATCTGCTGCCCGCCAGTAGTCACGATGAGTCGTTATTTGATCACTGTGTCATGCTCACTAATAAGCAGTTTTTAGGCAGTGATCAGCCGCTCCCTATTTTTACCGCGGTTAAAAATGGCCAACCACAAGGCTATGCCATTGAAGCCATCGCCCCCGATGGTTACAGTGGAGAAATAAAATTAGTGGTGGGCGTAGATGTGCAAGGCAGCCTAAGTGGCGTGCGTGTACTCAACCATAACGAAACCCCAGGTTTAGGCGATAAGATTGAGCTTAAAAAATCCCAGTGGTTACTGAGCTTTAATGGCAAAACCCTGAACGATGAAAATGATCCCAGATGGGCGGTGCGCAGTGACGGCGGTCAGTTTGATGCCTTTACCGGCGCCACTATTACCCCCAGAGCCGTGGTAAAAGCGGTGCGTAAGGTATTATTGTTGGTTAACCAGCAGCCGCAATTACTCACTCAAGCCCCTGCCTGTAAAGAGATAAATTGATGAGCACAGAATACAAAAACATTATGCGCCAAGGCCTATGGGGCAATAACCCCGCCTTGGTACAAATTTTAGGCTTATGCCCCATGCTGGCGGTCACCAATACCTTAACCAATGCCATGGGCTTAGGCTTGGCGACCTTGTTAGTGTTAGTCGGCTCTAACACCAGCGTGTCTTTGGTACGCAAATGGGTACCTAACGAAGTACGTATTCCCATTTATGTGATGATTATTGCAAGCCTTGTCACCTGCGTGCAGCTATTAATGAACGCCTATACCTATGGTGTGTATCAATCGCTGGGGATTTTTATTCCGCTGATTGTGACTAACTGTGTCATTATTGGCCGCGCCGAATCTTTCGCCTCTAAAAACAGCGCGCCATTGGCCGCATTAGATGGTTTTATGATGGGCTTAGGCTTTACCGCTGTGTTATTAGTGCTGGGGGGCTTGCGTGAATTATTAGGCCAAGGCACTTTATTTGATGGCGCCGAGTTATTATTAGGCGATTGGGCAGCAAGCTTGCGTGTGGATATATTACACCTTGATAACGGCTTCTTATTAGCCATTTTGCCCCCTGGTGCTTTTATTGGTTTAGGCTTATTGGTGGCCGCTAAAAACTGGATAGACAGCCGCTTAGCCCGCACCAAAGCACCGGCAGCTAAAGTAGAAGTCACCCGAGCGCGAGTCACCTCATTATGAATATAAAAAAACGTCGCGAAATATTAGAGCGCTTGCGTGCCGATAACCCCAACCCCACCACAGAGCTCAACTTTAATAACCCCTTTGAGTTACTGATCGCGGTATTATTATCAGCGCAAGCCACAGACGTTAGCGTTAATAAAGCCACTAAAGGCCTGTTTGCCGCAGGTCCTACCCCAGCGGCCATGCTGGCGTTAGGGGTTGATGGCGTAAAACAGCACATTAAAACCATAGGCCTGTTTAATACTAAAGCCGAAAACGTCATAAAAACCTGCGCCATGCTAGTGGAGCTGCATAACAGCGAAGTGCCCGAAAGCCGCGCCGCCTTAGAAGCCTTACCCGGTGTGGGCCGTAAAACCGCCAACGTTGTGCTTAATACCGCCTTTGGCTGGCCTACCATAGCGGTAGACACTCATATTTTTCGGGTCGCCAATCGCACCGCCTTTGCCAAAGGCAAAACCGTGGATCAAGTTGAGCAAGGCTTGCTTAAGTGGGTGCCGGCTGAGTTTAAAGTAGATGTACACCATTGGTTTATTCTACACGGACGCTACACCTGCATCGCCCGCAAACCCCGCTGCGAGTCTTGCATTATAGAAGACTTATGTGAATTCAAAGAAAAAACAGAAATTTAAACTAAAATGGGGTCGGAGTCATTTAACTTAATATTATAAATTGACTCCGACCCCTTTTATGTCGATGCACACATTAAATTCAATAAAAACAGAGTGTTACCTCCAATCAGGATAAAGGTAGCCATAAAATCAGTAAAATGGGTCGGAGTCATTTAACTTAATATCATAAATTGACTCCGACCCCATTTTATTCCTTTTATTGGACCCCTTTTATTTTTGTATCGCCTGCAACCCCCCGCTGCGTCACGTGCGCCTATTAAATCCACAAATTACAGCTTAGTTTATATAAGTAGATATTTTAACGATTAAAGTGTTAAAATAACATGCAAAGCAAACCAAAAGTTTATTTTTTATATAATATTCACACTTTGGGTATTAAGATGTCATCAAAATTAAACTGGCTAATTACTCATACATCTCCCGGAGCACTTGTTATTCAGCAATGGCTTACGGAAAATGGCGTTAGCTACTCCTTAGCTCAAAAGTATGCACAAAATGGCTGGCTGAGGAAGTTAAGTTCAGGCGTTTACTATCGTCCTGGTGCGAATGATGGAGTCCAGCCTAGCTGGGTTGATGCCGTACAAGCTTTAGATCTGCAGTTACATTTTCCTGTTCATTTGGCTGGATTAAGTAGCTTAACCCATCAAGGACTGAGCCATTACTTACAGCTACGTAAAGAGCAAATTTGGGTGGGTGTAAAAAACAAACCCTCGTTACCTAAATGGTTCCGTGAATTCTTACAACAGGATTGGTTCTACTGCGGTAATCATAAACTGCAGCTTATTCCTGATAGAGATTTGAAGACAGTTACGATCAACGGCAAAGCGTTAACAGCCAGTTGCCCAGAGCTTGCCGCTTATGAAGTAGTTGATGCAATTGGCAAGCAGATTTCTTTTGAGCATACAGCAGAACTATTTCAAGGCTTAGTGAACCTCAGCCCTAGAAAGGTGCAATCTATTCTTGAGCGAAGCAAGGCGATACAAACCAACAGGGTCTTCTTATTTTTAAGCCATTACCACACTCATCAATGGACCAAACATCTTGATGAAACAAGTATCGAGTTGGGTTCTGGTAAGCGCCAAGTTGTAGACAAAGGCAGGTATGATGCTCGTTATCAAATAACAGTACCAGACACATTGAGTGCAAAAAAAGCAGAGTAAGCTATGGATAGAGAAAGTCCGTATTACCAGCAGGTTTCACTGCTTATGAGAATGTTGCCAGTCGTTGCAACAGAACCTGTATTTGCACTTAAAGGCGGCACGGCAATCAATTTATTTGTGAGAAATTTTCCTCGCTTATCGGTCGATATTGATCTGGCTTACCTCCCACTTGAGCCCAGAGATGAAGCGTTAGCAAATGTGAGAGCAGCTCTGCAACGTATTACGGAGCTAATCAATGCTCAACCAGACACAAAAGCTATCTTTCAAGACAACAAAGTGGATGAGCTTCGTATCGTTGTCACCAACCCTAAAGCTACAATAAAAATTGAAATCTCCCCAGTAGCTAGAGGCACTTTGCATCAGCCGAAAAACGTTCCAGTTCAAGAGTCTGTTGAACTGGAATTTGGTTATGCCGAGATTTTAGTTGTTAGTCTACCTGATCTCTATGGTGGTAAGTTATGCGCGGCAATGGATCGCCAGCATCCTCGCGACCTCTTTGATATTCGTAAGTTACTTGAAGAAGAAGGTATTTCCAGAGATATTTTTATTGGATTTTTAACTTACGTGTTAAGTCATCCAAGACCTATAAATGAGGTTATGGCCCCTAATTGGCAGCCACTTAATGAAAAGTTTAAAGCAGAGTTTGATGGCATGACATTTGAAGTTGTTGAGCTTGAGGATTTAGTTGCTGTCAGACCAGCAATGATGGCAGCACTCAAAGCACATTTCATAGCAAAGGATCACGCATTTCTCTTATCTTTTAAACAAGGAAATCCTGACTGGACATTATTTGAGCACCCAGATGCAGCTAACCTTCCAGCTATACGCTGGAAGCTGCAAAACATTGCTAAATTGGCTAAAAATAAAGAAAAACATGCAGAGCAGCTATCTAAATTAGAGAAAGTACTTGATAAATGGCTTATTGAACCAAAAGACTGAACGATCGACGTATAGCGGTCGATGTTTGTCTTTAACCGATCGCTTACGGCTTTTTTACGCTTACGACAATCAGCTGTTTCTGTTTTTTCCTGCTACAATGCAGCAATTTAACATCGCCACGAAAAATCTAATTATAGGAGAAAAATAATGCGCATTTTACACACCATGCTACGCGTGGGTCATCTTGATAAATCGATCGCCTTTTACACCGATGTAATGGGCATGAAGCTACTCCGCAGCAGCGAAAATGTGGAGTATAAATACACATTGGCGTTTGTCGGTTATGGCAATGAAGAAGACGAAGCCGTACTAGAGCTGACGTATAACTGGGACACAGATACCTACGATCATGGCACCGCCTATGGTCATATTGCCATAGAGGCTGACGATATTTACGCCATGTGCGAGCAAATTCGCACGGCAGGTGGAAAAGTGGTGCGAGAGCCAGGTCCGGTAAAAGGCGGCACTACGGTTATCGCCTTTGTTGAAGATCCTGATGGCTATAAAATTGAGCTGATCGCCAAAAAAGACGCCGGCAAAGGGTTGGGGGACTAAAACACAGCGCCCGGCGCCTAGCACCAAGCGCCAAGGAAAACAAAGAGCCGGTGGTTATCTTTGATGCCGTCTTCCTGACGCAAGTCAGGATCTACTTTTAAAACACAGCGTCCAGCACCAAGCGCTAAGGAAAACAAGAAGCTGATGGTTATCTTTGCTGCCGTCTTCCTGACGCAGGTCAGGATCTGCTTTTAAAACACAGCGCAGATACCGGAACGAGCCCGGTAAGACGGCAAAGGGCGAAGTTTATTTTTTAGCTGGGCGCTGCTCTTTAACGTAACGGCAGTTCTACATCTGCAAATAGTTGGTCGCGCTCTTCAGCGGTTTTTAAGGCTATGGCTTTATCTACGCGCTCACGCGTAAGGTGTGGGGCAAAGCGCTCCATAAAGTCATACATATAGCTGCGCAAAAAGGTGCCTTTACGAAAGCCAATTTTAGTGGTGCTAGAAGCAAATAAGTGGCTCGCATCAATGGCCACTAAATCGGTATCTTGCACCGGATCTATGGCCATACTGGCTAATACTCCAATACCTACACCGGCGCGCACATAGGTTTTTATTACATCGGCATCGGTGGCAGTAAACACCACATTAGGCTCAAAACCGGCCTCGTTAAAGGCTATATCCAACTCAGATCGGCCAGTAAAACCAAATACATAAGTCACTAAAGAATAGTGCGCAATATCGGCAATTGCCGGCTTATCAATATTGGCCAAAGGATGCCCTTTAGGCACTAAAATGCAACGATTCCAGTGATAACAAGGCAGCATTATTAAGTCTTGATATAAATGCATGGCTTCGGTGGCAATGGCAAAATCAGACGATCCTTTTGCTACAGACTCACTAATTTGCATGGGGGTGCCTTGGTGCATATGTAGCGACACTTTAGGATAGCGATGTATAAAGCCCTGAATCACCTCTGGTAGTGCGTATCGTGCTTGGGTATGGGTGGTGGAAATATTTAACGACCCTTGATCAGGATGAGTATGCTGGCTGGCCACCGCTTTAATGCTTTCGACCTTGCCAAGAATTTCGCTAGAAATACGAATAATATCTTTCCCCGCAGGGGTCACACGGGTTAAATGCTTACCACTGCGCTCAAATACCTGAACCCCAAGCTCATCTTCTAACATTCGCACTTGCTTACTGATGCCAGGCTGTGATGTGTAAAGGCTCTCGGCCGTGGCAGACACATTCAGATTATGATTGGCAACTTCCACTATGTAACGTAACTGCTGCAGTTTCATGGGATTCTCACATTAGGGTAGTAATAATATGTGATATATTGTCAAATACGACAAACACATACTTAACTGAGTCATTAATAACTATAAGTTATATCAAAATAACTAAAATCTCAATGATTCATGCCAAGCTAAGCCCAGTAAATTAGCCAAAGCCCCAAGACTGGGGTACCATTTATTTTTATCTTTCACCCTAACTGAGCCGCCATCATATGACGTTGACCCTGATCCTCATAGCCATAGGCGCATTGCTTTTACTGATCATTATTTACAATATTTTGCAGCAATACTTGCAAAAGCAAGAAGCAGAAAAACGCACCCAATTGCTAAGACATAAAAATATTATTAATGAAACCGATGAGCTCTTGCTTAATGCCAGTCAACTGCCCTTTAGTAAAGCGTTAGTGGTTAGCCTGTACAGTCGTATTTTGCACAGCTTAAAAGCCATGCAACAGCAAGACCCTAACAGCGAGCAAATAAAAACGCGTTTAGTAAATATTCAGCAACAAATACAGCATGTAAAAGATAACTACAGCCAAGAACAACCAGGGTTAAAGCCGCCCGAGTCGGATCAACAAGCCCTGCATATGCTGCAAGTGGTGAAGCGGCTACGCACTGTGCTGCGCATTGAGCACAACAAAGGCAAGCTTGGCAACCAAACCTTTGTGCAAGAAGACAGGCGCCTTGAGCTAATACGCTTAAAGATTAATTTAGTGAACTTGGCTAAACGCGCTCGTACCGCTTTGGGTAATAAAGACGTCAATACCGCACAACAACTGCTTAAAAAAGGCTTATCAGTACTGGATCAAATACCCGATAAAGACGAACAACTCAAAGGAATAGAGAGTAACTTGCAACAACGCTTAAGCGAGCTCACCTCCACCCAGAAAAAAGAGCTGCAAGAACAGCAAGCTCAAGAAGAAGAGAAATCTGAACTGGATTTATTGTTTGAGCCAAAACGAAAATGGTAACACCCGTGCCTCATTTATACTCAGTGTTAGATAACCTGCCCGCATTTTTAGGGGAGCTAGAGCAGGGCCTGCTAGACCATGGTCTATCACCTAGCATAGGGCCTATGGATCATCTCTGTTATCGCGCGCAAGATAATCACCAATATCTAACATTGCGAGATACGCTCGCGCAATATGGCGACGTTTTGGTAGAAGGTATGATAGCTAACCGCCCTATTATCACCTTTAAACTGCATCAGCCCTTAGCCAGTGCCTTTGGCCCTATTCCCTGCCTTGAACTGGCCGCCCCTAAAGCGGGAAAGCTACACACCCATGGCTTAGAGCACGGCGAAATAGTAGTACCCAGCTTGCAACAGCTGCTAACAGACTACCCTTGGGTGCCCTTTAAACGCGATGCATTACACAGCATCGCCCCCGAGCTGACTCTGTCACTAACGCCTTATCAAGTTAAGTTTCATTGTAAAAGCTTAGAAGACACCATAACGTTAGAAATTGCCAACAACCAAGTCATCCCCGTGCCCGCGCATTATTTTAAATGAAAGAGATTAGGGAATGGGGAGTGGCTAAGAACAGCGCCAAGCTAAACAAAGCACCGTTTTTGATGGCGTCATGCCGGACTTGCTCCGGTATCTCTACGCCTTTCAGTGAGCGATAAGCTTGCAGCGGAGAACGGGAAGGTATTCTGTATTGGCTTTACTTCTGGCTTATCGCTTCCAGCTATTTTTTGACCTGACAATAAAAAGTTCTTTTTAGGTTTAGTCTCTATTTTTCCGTAGGTTTTGTGTATTCCGTGGCAAAAGACCTTTAAGCTCTAGCCTCTGCTCGTTCACTGCGTTTTTTAAGATGCAGCGTTAACCCCGCAGTCAAGAACAACACCAACCACATGCCCACAGCCACACCGGCTAAGCGGCCTTGCTCCCAAAACGGGTAAAGATATAAGCCACCCAAACTGGCACCTAAGTAATAAAACACCAAGTATAATGACGAGGCCAAGGCTCTATTACTCTTTACGCTGCGCCCTACCCAGCTACTCGCACAAGCGTGAGCCAAAAAGAATGCAAAGCTATCTATTAACAAAGTGAGTAAAATAAGTGGCAAGCGACCACTCAATAACCCTAAGTTACCCACAGCCATTATCACAATAGCCGCCAACAAGGTTTGAAACACACCAAAACGATTTACCAGCCAGCCACTGATGCTAGAAGCAACAGTGCCCGTTAAATAGGTTAAAAACAATAAACCCAAGGCGGCGGATGCCATATTAATAGGGGGGGCTGAAAAATAAAAAGCCACATAAGTGTATTGATTTAAAAACACCATAAAGTTAAGCCCACCCACTAAATAAATGGGCCACAATAATGGGTTTTTAATATGACTAAGCAAGGCACTTGCCCCTTGCCCTTTATTCGCAGGTGCAAAGTGTTGTGAAGCAGGTAGCCATTTTAATAACGGCAGCCACAGCAATAAACTCCCCCCCGCAAGCACCATAAAGCTCACCTGCCAACCGCCCCACTGAGCCAATAAACCACCCAACACTCGCCCGGCAATGCCCCCTAATGAGTTAGCCGCAATATAAATACCAATGCTGGTCACTAACGCTTTAGGGGTAAACTCCTCGCTCATATACGCCACAGCTGTGGCAGGTAAACCGGCTAAAAAGAAGCCTTGTACGCCGCGCGCCACTAATAGGCTATTAAAATGTGTTAACTGAGCAATAATCAGCCCCAACACTAACGCCACCAGCAAACAGCCCAACATAACCGATTTTCGCCCATACTTATCAGCCATTTGCGCCCAAAACAACAATCCCAGCGCCAACCCTAAAGTAGCAACAGACAACACCCAACTGGCCGATAAGGCAGATACCTCAAAATCGCTCGCAAGCATGGGTAATAAAGGTTGGGCAATATACAAATTAATAAACACCAGCATAGAGCCTAAGCCTAACGCCAGCGTGGCACGCCACCACAAAGGGCTTTTTAAATCAATCATCGCTGCTTACTCCTGCATAACAGCAATGATCTTACCCCTAACTAAAATATAAATAAAATATATAAAAGTTATTTAAATGATAAGATAAAATTATAATTAAATATAAACGCTAGTTAAGGAAAATTGATGCTGGATGTAAAATGGCTACGCCAGTTTGCCGCCGTTGCAAACGAAGGCAACATAACCCGAGCCGCCAAACAACTGCATGTGGCACAACCTGCAGTGAGTATGACCTTAAAAAAATTAGAGCAGCACTTGGGGGTGGCCTTGTTTGATCGCCATCAAGGGCGCTTACATCTCACACTTGAAGGCGAGCGTTTATATCAACACACCTTACGTATTATGGGGGCCCTAACACTGGCCGAGCAAGATATGGCAGCCTTGCAAAGTTTAAACAGTGGTGAAGTCTGTATTGGCATTCCTAGCATGTTGGGCTCGTTTTATTTTCCACCACGATTAATGGCTTTTAAGCACCAGTACCCAGGCTTGTCTATTCGGGTAGAAGAAGCCGGTACACAAGATGTGTTGGCCAAACTATGTCAAGGCCAGCTTGGGCTAGGCATAGTACTTACCTCCTCATTACCTCCCGAGCTAAATAGCCTGCCGCTGCTACGCGAAGAAATGGTAGCCGTTGTAAATGCAGATCACCCCGCCCGCCAACAAACGGCCATTAGCATAGACGACTTTTTAGCAGAAGAATTAGCCATATTTAGACACGGCTTTTTTCATCGCGAATATATAGAGGACATGGCCAAAAAAAGAGGGCTACACCCACATATTGGTTTTGAAAGTAATTTAATTCCCCTCTTAAAAGCTGTAGTACGCCAAGGTTTTGCTATAACAACGTTTTTACGCATGGTAGTAAAAGATGATGAAGATCTATTTGCTGTCTCTTTTGCCGAACCCTACTTTTTAGACTTGTGCCTTGCTTGGCCTAACAACCGCCCACTATCCCGTGCCGAACAATCCTTTGTTGAGTTTATGCAGCAGCAAGTTAGCCCCGAGTACCCAACCCCTTCGAGGAGCCTTGAGCTTTAAGCTGTCAGACAAATAAAGCACTGGATTGCCGCGCTCCGGTGGCTGAAGACTTTATTTTCCCTCTTTACAGACTCAAATAAAGACGTTATAACATAACAAAACCAAATGGAGCTTGTTATGTTTATTAAACCCTTATTGTTTACTCTACCCCTATTACCACTGGCGGCGCTGGCGCAAGCTCAGCCCCAAGCACATCAAGATACGGTGCACCAGCTTGGTGTGCACCAACATGGCTTTGGTCGTTTAAGTCTGGCCTTAGATCAGCAGCAATTGGTGCTGGAGTTATTCGCACCGGCAGCCGATATTGTGGGCTTTGAACACACCCCTAATACCGCCGAGCAGCGTACTCAATACCAAACGGCATTAACCCGTGTACAAGATGGCGACCTACTATTTACCTTGCCCACTGCGGCAGCTTGCCAGCTGTTAGACAGCCAGTTAATTGCACAACACCAAGGTGATTTAGAGGCAGCTGCGCATCATCATGATGACCATCCGCATCATGATCACGCACATAAACATGAACATGACGAACACCATGCTAGCCATGAAGATCACGATGACGAGCACCATGCTGACCATGATCATAGCGACATATTAGTTGCCTATCGTTATCAGTGTCAGCAGCCCCAGGCATTAACTGAGCTCAGCACTCAGCTGTTTGAGCAGTTCACCAGCTTTACTCACATTGAGCTGCAAGGCATAGTGCCCACCGGCCAGGTTGCCGCCAGCCTCACCCCCAACCAAGCCACGGCAAGCTGGTAGCCGCCATGAAGCACTTAGTGTCCATTAACCAGCTCAAGTTTGCCTGGCCCGGCCAAGCGCCTTTGCTGCATATTCCTCACTTTGAGCTGGCCGCCGGTGAGTCGGTCTTTATTAAGGGGCCCAGTGGCAGTGGTAAAAGTACGCTACTGAGTTTGTTGTCCGGCATTCAGCGCGCCAATCAAGGTCAGTTGTGTCTATTAGGTAATGACTTAACTCAGATGTCGGGCCGAGCACGGGATCAATTTAGAGCCGATCATATCGGCTATATTTTTCAGCAGTTTAATTTATTGCCCTTTTTATCGGTGCTAGAAAATGTTACCTCGGCGCTGATATTTTCGCGCAACAAGCGCCAGCGCCTCACGCAACCAGCCGCAACCGAGGCCAAACGCTTGCTCACGGAATTACAACTGGCGCCCGAGCTGTGGTTACAACCGGTGCACCGGCTGAGCATAGGTCAACAGCAAAGAGTCGCCGCGGCCCGTGCCTTACTGGGTAGACCAGAGTTAGTGATTGCCGACGAGCCCACCTCGGCATTGGATACTGACAACAGAGCGGCCTTTATGCGCTTGTTGTTTAACGAATGCCAGCGCCAGCACAGCAGCCTGATCTTTGTTAGCCACGACTCGGCATTAGAGCCGCACTTCACCCGTGTGCTGTCTTTGTCTGATCTAAATAAGGGCCTAACATGTTAATACTGGCGTTAAAGAGTATGTGGGCGCGGCGCTTAACGGCGGGCTTAACGCTGGCCGCCATTGCCATTAGTGTGCTGTTATTGCTAGGGGTAGAAAAAATACGCTTTGAACTCAAAGACAGTTTTTCTCGCACCTTATCGGGCACCGACTTAATTGTTGGCGCCCGTACTGGGCAAATCAACCTGCTGTTATATTCAGTATTTCGGCTCGGCAGCCCCACCAACAACATCAGCTGGAGTAGTTACCAGCGCATTAAACAACAGCAAGGCATAGCCTGGACCATTCCCATTGCCTTGGGTGACTCCCATCAAGGTTTTCGGGTATTAGGCACCAACCAAGATTATTTTAAGCATTATGCTTATGGCCGTCAGCAACCGCTACAATTTGCAGCGGGCCGCGCCTTTAATGACACGTTTGAGGCCGTGATAGGTGCAGAAGTGGCGCGTAACTTGGGTTATCAACTGAATGACTCACTGATTATTGCACACGGGGCAGGTAACACTTCATTTAGCTTGCATGACGACTTGCCGTTTACCCTAGTGGGCATTTTAGCGCCCACCGGCACGCCGGTAGATAAAACCGTGCATGTGCGCCTAGACGGTCTAGAAGCCATTCATATTGGTTGGCAAAGTGGTCGTAAAACTCAACAGCTGTCTCATAAACAAGCCAGAGATCACGACTTAACGCCACAATCCATTACCGCCTTCTTGGTAGGCATGCACAACAAGGTGCAGGTATTTGGCTTGCAACGCGCCATTAATCAGTATCGCACCGAACCATTATCAGCCATTTTACCGGGCGCGGCCTTGCACGAACTGTGGAGCCTGCTCAGCATGGCCGAAAAAACCATTGCCTTTATTGCCTTGTTAGTGGTGGTGGCGGGTTTGTTAGGCATGCTAACCACCTTGTTGGCGGGGTTGTCGGCACGGCGACGCGAACTGGCGATTTTGCGCTCTTTGGGTGCCGAGCCTCGGCATTTATTTGGTTTGTTGGCCTTAGAAGCCTTGCTGATCACAAGCCTTGGCATCAGCTTGGGTCTGGCGCTGCTATATGGTAGCTTGCAATGGCTGGCGCCTTGGTTACAAGCGCAATACGGCTTATTGTTGTACCCCGCCTTACCCCACGCCGGTGAGTGGCGGCTAATGGGCTTAACCCTATTGGCAGGCATCTTAATCGGCTTGCTGCCTGCGGCACGAGCCTACTTTTATTCACTGCACGATGGAATGAGTATTAATCACTGATGTTACATTATATTGCCATGGCGCTCACCGCGCTGCTGTTCGCCACTGCCCCCTTAGCCGACGAATACCGGCTGTTAGAGTGGGACGACTTAATCCCACTGGCAGAGCAACTGAATCCGCCGCCGTTTCCGCAGGTGGATCATAACGATGAATTTGCCATTCCGGCTCAGCCCATCGGTAAGGTGGTGCCCAGCCTCAACGGCCAACAGGTACGGCTGCCCGGCTTTGTGGTGCCACTAGAAGGCGACAGCCATGAGATCACCGCCTTTTTACTGGTGCCCTATTTTGGCGCTTGCATTCATGTGCCGCCACCACCCACCAATCAAATTGTGTATGTGGAATACCCAGCGGGCGCTCAAGTAGATGATTTATGGGACGCGGTTTGGGTAACCGGCACCTTGCACACTACCGCCGCCAGCCACGACATGGGCAATACTGCCTACTCGTTAACAGGCACCAGCGTCATCCCTTATGAACAACCGCATTAATTAACCCTCACCACTGTCTTTTCGCCCTTAGCCGCCTTTGCGAGCGCAGCGAAGCAATCCTGTCTACAAACAGCACGGAGCCAAACGCTAGATTGCCGCGTCGCTACGCTCCTCACAATGAACTTCAGGGCAGCGCCGAGCGCCAAGCTAAAAGAAAACACCGGCTTGGCGATTGGCAGTGTAATCACTGCCCCTCTATTCCCCATTCCCTAATCACTATTCCCTATCTCCTAGCCCCAGCTCTTCCATTCTCTGGTACAATCTCACTCTCTACATGATTGATACAGCCCACAACACTATGCGCTTAATACTGGCCCCGATGGAGGGGGTATTGGATCATTTAATGCGAGACTTACTGACTCGTATAAACCCCTTCGATTTATGTGTGACCGAGTTTGTGCGTGTCGTCGATATGCGCCTGCCCCCCCGCGTGTTTTATCGCTTGTGCCCAGAGCTACATCAGGGCTGCAACACACCTGCGGGTACCCCAGTGCGCATTCAACTATTAGGCCAAGAACCCGACTGGCTGGCAGAAAATGCCGATCAAGCCTGTCTATTAGGGGCTAAAGGCATTGATTTAAACTTTGGCTGTCCGGCCAAAACCGTGAATAAAAGTCGTGGCGGTGCAGCTTTGTTAGCCGACAGTGAACTGCTCTATCGCATTGCCAAAGCAGTGCGCGCTGCTGTACCCGCTCACCTTCCCGTGAGTGCTAAAATTCGCTTAGGCTTAGAAAACAGAGACTCGTATTTAGAAAATAGCCAAGCACTGGCTGAGGGTGGCATTAGTGAGCTGGCAGTACATGCCCGCAGCAAGCAAGATGGCTATCGGCCCCCTGCGTATTGGCCATTAGTCAGTGAGATCCGTGACGCCTTATCGATTCCGGTAGTGATTAATGGCGAAATTTGGAATGCCGACCAAGCCCTTCAAGCTCAAACACAAAGCCAGTGTAACGATGTGATGCTGGGCCGAGGGGCGCTGGCTTTACCTAATTTGGCCGCCACCATTCAACAAGGCGCCCCCGCCATGAGCTGGGCACAAGTGGTTGCATTATTATTAGACTATTCGGCGTTAGAAGTTGAGGGCGATAAAGGCGTGTATTACCCTAATCGCATTAAGCAGTGGCTAAGGTATTTAAAAGAGCAATACCCCCAAGCACACACTTTATTTGCTGA
>NZ_JBQDEX010000045.1:0-19283 GCF_052084945.1 Oceanisphaera sp. | reverse complement strand
ATAAAAAAGGCCGACATTTGCATGTCGGCCTTATCGCGATATTACCGCGTGGCTGGCGTTATCTTTCTACCTGAGAGGTAAAGTCACGTTCAGCAGCACCGGTGTAAAGCTGGCGCGGACGACCAATCTTCTGTTTAGGATCAGACATCATCTCATTCCAGTGCGACATCCAGCCTACAGTACGAGACAGCGCGAAAATCACGGTGAACATACTGGTAGGAATACCCACCGCTTTAAGCACTATGCCCGAATAGAAGTCGACGTTCGGATAAAGCTTACGCTCAACAAAGTAAGGGTCAGACAACGCAATACGCTCAAGTTCCATGGCTACATCGAGCAGTGGATCTTCAATTTTGAGATCGTCTAATACTTCATGACAGGTTTCACGCATTACAGTGGCTCTAGGGTCAAAGTTTTTATACACCCTATGACCAAAGCCCATTAGGCGGAACGGGTCATCTTTGTCTTTAGCGCGAGCAATAAACTCAGGAATATTATCCACTGAGCCAATTTCTTCTAACATGTTCAAGCAAGCTTCGTTAGCGCCGCCGTGAGCAGGTCCCCACAGCGATGCAATGCCTGCAGCAATACATGCAAATGGGTTAGCACCACTAGAGCCGGCTAGTCGAACGGTAGAGGTTGAAGCGTTTTGCTCATGATCTGCATGCAACGTAAAGATGCGATCCATAGCGCGCTCAACAATAGGATTAACCTTGTACTCTTCGCACGGTACTGCAAACATCATTTGTAAAAAGTTAGCCGCATAGCTTAAATCATTGCGCGGATACACAAATGGCTGACCAATAGAGTATTTATACGCCATGGCTGAAATAGTTGGCAGCTTAGCAATCATACGGTGCGCAGATGTTTCGCGGTGCGATTGATCGGTAATGTCCATCGGGTCGTGATAAAACGCTGATAAACCAGCAATAACACCACATACAATCGACATTGGGTGCGCATCACGGCGGTAACCCTTGAAGAAAGACGACAGCTGCTCGTGCACCATGGTGTGGCGCATAATGCAGTGTTGAAATTTCTCAAACTGCTTGGCGGTAGGGGCTTCTCCGTAAAGCAGTAGGTAGCACACTTCCAGATAATTAGCTTCTTTTGCTAATTGGTCGATAGGGTAGCCGCGGTACAACAAAATACCTTTACCACCGTCGATATAAGTAATATCAGATTGGCAAGATGCTGTTGCCATAAAACCGGGGTCATACGTAAAGTATCCATGTGAACCTAGGGTACTGATATCAATTACATCGTAACCCGCTGTGCCTGAAGAAATAGGAAGCTCAACTGGCTCCTGGCCGGGCAAATGCAGGGTGGCTTTGTTGTCAGCCATAGCACGTCTCCTTTGCTTTTTTATAATAGGTCCGTAGATAAGCATTTTTACATAGTTTAAATGATTGTTTAACTATTAATGCATCCTACGGTGCGAGCATATTGAAAACAGAACAGGGGGGTGATGTCAATTTTACTGACCATTTTATGTCACTGTAGCGCTCGTTGTGCGATCAACTTTACAATTTTGGCAAATGGCTCAAGCACTTCGTTGTAATTAAAAAATCCCCTTCATATACTGAGGGCGAAGGTATATGAAGCTGTAGTGGGGCAATGTTAAACATATGTTTCCACTTCGTATACTTGGGCTATGTCTATCTAAAACAATAACTAACGTGCTCTTTTGAGCCAAGTGGGCAAGACCGTGACTAAAAAACAGAGACCTGTAAACCTCGATCTACGGACTATCCGCCAACCTGTCGCTGCAATTTCTTCAATCCTGCACCGGGTTTCCGGCGTGATCACATTGTTCGCACTCGCCATCCTACTGTGGCTGTTAAGCTACTCGCTTTCGTCTGAAAAAGGGTTCTTAGCAGTTGTTGATATTCTCGACGGCTTTATCGTCTGGTTTATTATGTGGGGTATTTTAACTGCACTAGCTTACCACATAGTAGGTGGCATCCGTCATCTCATTATGGACTTAGGCTATTGTGAAGAACTGGAGTCGGGAGCACTGAGTGCCAAGGTGGCACTGGGGATCACTGCGGTATTATCACTGCTAGCGGGGATAATGGTATGGTAACGAATTCTGCAAGCATTGGCCGCAGTGGTGTACACGACTTTATGTTGTTGCGTGTTACCGCGGTCATTATGACTTTATATACCCTGTACTTAGTTGGGTTTATCGCCTTTAATGACATCACTTATGATGTATGGGCGGGCTTTTTTGCCAAAACCTTTACTAAGGTGTTTACGCTATTGGCGCTGTTAAGTGTGTTAATTCACGCTTGGATTGGCGCTT
This sequence comes from Oceanisphaera sp., assembly GCF_052084945.1. Taxonomy (NCBI): domain Bacteria; kingdom Pseudomonadati; phylum Pseudomonadota; class Gammaproteobacteria; order Aeromonadales; family Aeromonadaceae; genus Oceanisphaera; species Oceanisphaera sp. Next base: position 16,978 of record NZ_JBQDEX010000045.1, on the reverse strand, counting down.
GGCAGGTACTATCCGATTACGTGAAGTGCGCCATGCTCCGTGGTGCAGCACAGTTTGGGGTAGTGGTGTTACTGCTGGTTTATGTGATGACCGGTGTTGTCGTACTGTGGGGTGTATAAGGTGACTATTAGCATTCGCGAATTTGACGCCGTGGTTATCGGCGCCGGTGGTGCAGGCATGCGTGCCGCGCTGCAAATAGCAGAGTCGGGCAAAAGCTGTGCGCTTTTGTCTAAAGTATTTCCAACCCGTTCTCACACCGTATCTGCACAAGGTGGCATTACCGTTGCTTTAGGTAATACCCATGAAGATAACTGGGAATGGCACATGTACGATACCGTTAAAGGCTCCGATTATATTGGTGACCAAGACGCGATTGAATTTATGTGTCAAACCGGGCCTGAAACGGTACTTGAGTTAGAAAAAATGGGCCTACCATTTTCAAGACTCGACAACGGAAAAATTTATCAGCGCCCCTTTGGTGGCCAGTCATTAAACTTTGGTGGTGAACAAGCGGCACGTACTGCTGCGGCATCAGACCGAACTGGCCATGCGCTACTGCACACTCTGTATCAGCAAAACGTAAAGCATAAAACCACCGTATTTTCTGAGTGGTATGCGCTTGATTTGGTGAAAAATGCTGACGGTGATGTGGTGGGCTGTACGGCCATTGATATTGAAACTGGCGATCTGGTGTACTTTAAAGCCAAGGCCACTATTTTAGCCACTGGCGGTGCCGGTCGTATTTATCAGTCTACCACCAACGCGCACATTAACACCGGTGACGGTGTGGGCATGGCATTGCGTGCTGGCGTACCCGTGCAAGACATGGAAATGTGGCAGTTCCACCCAACAGGCATTGCTGGTGCAGGTACCCTGGTGACTGAAGGTTGTCGTGGTGAGGGTGGCTATCTGTTGAATAAAGATGGCGAGCGCTTTATGGAGCGTTATGCGCCTAATGCCAAAGACTTGGCCAGCCGTGATGTGGTTGCGCGCTCTATGATGATTGAAATTCGTGAAGGCCGCGGCTGTGATGGACCTTGGGGCCCACACCTCAAGCTGAAACTCGATCATTTAGGCAAAGAGGTACTGGAGTCACGTCTGCCCGGTATTTGTGAGCTATCACGCACCTTTGCCCACGTTGACCCTGTGGTTGAGCCAATTCCGGTTATTCCTACTTGTCACTATATGATGGGTGGCGTGCCAACAAACGTAAACGGTCAAGCGCTGGGTAAAGATGCTGACGGCAACGATATTCCAGTTAAAGGTTTGTTTGCGGTCGGTGAAATTGCTTGCGTATCGGTACATGGTGCTAACCGCTTGGGCGGTAACTCCTTGCTTGACTTAGTGGTATTTGGCCGTGCTGTAGGTCGCCACTTGGTAGAAGCATTGCAAGAGCTTAGTGATGTAAAAGACGCCACAGACGCAGACATTGATGCGGCCATGGCGCGTTATAATCGCTGGGAAAATAACCGCGACGGTGAAGATCCGGTGCAAATTAAGAAAGACTTGCAAGAGTGCATGCAACATAACTTTTCGGTATTCCGTGAAGGTGATGCCATGGCCGAAGGCTTGGCAGAGCTGAAGAAAATTCGCGAGCGTTTGAAAAATGCCCGCTTAGATGACACTAGCTCCGATTTTAATACTCAGCGTATTGAGTGTTTAGAGTTAGATAACCTAATGGAAACGGCCTATGCCACTGCGGTTGCGGCTAACTTCCGTACCGAAAGTCGTGGTGCTCACTCTCGATTTGATTACCCCGATCGTGATGATGAAAACTGGTTATGCCACTCCTTATACAGCCCTAACACTGAGTCTATGAGCACGCGGCCTGTGAATTTGTCACCGAATCATCGTGACGCATTCGAGCCAAAAGCACGGACTTACTAAGGGGAGGAGATAAAGATGCAAGTTACAATTTCAGTTTATCGTTACAACCCAGAAACCGATGCCAAGCCATATATGAAAGACTATCAGCTTGAGGTAGCCGAAGGCTCCGACATGATGGTTCTGGATGCACTATTGGCATTAAAAGAGCAAGAGCCGAGCTTATCGTTTCGTCGCTCATGCCGCGAAGGGGTGTGTGGCTCCGATGGTATGAATATGAACGGTAAAAATGGTTTGGCCTGTATCACGCCATTATCTGATCTGCTTAAGCAGAGTAAGAATAATACGGTGGTGATTCGTCCTTTGCCTGGTTTACCTGTGGTACGTGACTTGGTTATTGATATGACCCAGTTCTACACCCAGTGGGAAAAAATTAAACCGTTCTTGATTGCTGATGAAAAGCTGCCACCGGCACGTGAACATCTGCAATCACCGCAAGAGCGAGCTAAGCTAGACGGGCTTTATGAGTGCATATTATGTGCTTGTTGCTCAACGGCGTGTCCGTCTTTTTGGTGGAATCCAGATAAGTTTATTGGCCCAGCAGGTTTACTCGCAGCTTATCGCTGGTTAGCAGACAGCCGTGACACCGGTGATAATGAACGCTTGTCTGAAATGGAAGATGCTTTTAGTGTATTCCGTTGTCATGGCATTATGAACTGCGTGGATGTCTGTCCAAAAGGACTGAACCCCACTAAAGCAATTGGTAATATTAAGTCAATGTTATTAAAGCGGTCAGTTTAGTAGAGCCGTAGTATGAATCGCCGTCCATTAGGGCGGCGTTTACACAATGACCCAACGACAGTAGCCCTGTCGAGACGTAATAAAGGGATAAAAATGCACAATGGCGTTATGCAAGCCTGGCTGGAATCCTCTTACCTGGCCGGTGCCAATGCGACCTATGTAGAAGACCTGTACGAGGATTATCTTTCCGATCCTGAGTCGGTTCCTGAGCAGTGGCAAACCGTGTTTAGCGAATTGCCTATTCCTCAAGATGGCGTACCCGACCAGCCTCATTCACAAGTCAGAGATTACTTTCGCCGCCTTGCTAAAGACACCTCACGCTATGCCACACCGGTTAGCGACCCCCATACGGATTCGAAGCAGGTTAAAGTACTGCAGCTAATCAACGCTTATCGTTTTCGTGGCCATCAAAATGCTACCCTAGATCCACTTAATTTATGGGCGCGTAAAACCGTTGCCGAACTGGATCCTGCGTTTCATAATTTAACGGGTTCCGATCTGGACGCTACCTTTAACGTGGGCTCTTATGCTATTGGCCAAGAGACCATGAAGTTAAGCGACTTGGTCTCGGCACTTAAAAAAACGTATTGCGGCTCTGTAGGTGCAGAATATATGCACATTACCAGTACCCGCGAAAAGCGATGGATTCAAAGCCAGCTTGAAACAGTAGTGGGTGATCCCCAATTTAGCCAAGAAGATAAACTGCGCTTTTTAGATAGCCTAAGCGCAGCTGAAGGGCTCGAAAAATACCTAGGTGCCAAATTTCCTGGCGCCAAGCGTTTCTCGCTTGAAGGTGGCGATGCGCTTGTGCCGATGACCAAAGAGCTGATCCGACGCTTTGGTGAGCATGGCGGTAAAGAAGTTGTGATTGGCATGGCTCACCGTGGTCGTTTAAATATGCTGGTTAACGTATTGGGTAAACGGCCACAAGATTTATTTGATGCCTTTGCCGGTAAATATGAAACCGAAAGCTCAGGTGACGTTAAATATCACATGGGCTTTAGCTCCGACTTTGCCACCCCGGGTGGTAACGTGCATTTAGCACTGGCGTTTAACCCTTCTCACTTAGAAATTGTTAATCCTGTGGTTATTGGCTCGGTACGTGCACGTATGGACCGCTTATCAAACCCAGATGGCCGTCAAGTATTGCCGATTACCATTCACGGTGACTCGGCCTTTGGTGGTCAAGGTGTGGTCGCCGAAACCTTTAATATGTCGCTAACCCGTGGTTACGGGGTAGGCGGTACCGTGCGTATTGTGATTAATAACCAAGTAGGCTTTACCACCTCTAATCCAAAAGATATGCGCTCTACCGAATACTGTACCGATATTGCCAAAATGGTACAGGCGCCTATTTTCCACGTTAATGCCGACGACCCCGAAGCGGTCGTACAAGTGACTCAGCTGGCGCTAGACTATCGTAATGAGTTTGGCCGCGATGTGGTTATCGATTTAGTTTGTTATCGTCGCCATGGCCATAACGAAGCTGATGAGCCCAGTGCTACTCAGCCACTGATGTACAAAAAAATTAAGCAACACCCCACGCCACGTAAAATTTACGCCGATAAGCTGATTGCCAATGGCACTATTTCAGCGGAAGACACCACTGGGATGATCAATGAATATCGTGATGTCTTGGATTGTGGCGAGTGCGTGGTGAAAGAGTGGCGCTCTATGGATAAAACCACGGTTAACTGGGCACCCTATCTTAATCACGAATGGGACATGGTGTATGAAGACAGCTACGACTTAGACAAGCTAAAAGCATTGGCTGAGCGGGTAACTAGCTATCCAGACAGCCATACTCTGCAGCGTCAAGTCAGCCGTATTTACGATGACCGTAAATTAATGGCGAAAGGCGAAAAAATGGCAGACTGGGGCTTTGCTGAAGTCTTGGCTTATGCCACCTTGTGTGAAGATAAGTACGAAGTACGCCTAACCGGTCAAGATTCGGGCCGTGGCACTTTCTTCCACCGCCATGCGGTATTGCATAATCAAGACGATGCCAGCACCTATACACCACTGCGCCATCTATCGGAAGGCCAAGGTCAATTCCAAGTATTTGACTCGGTATTAAGTGAAATGTCGGTGATGGCTTTTGAATATGGCTATGCCACTGCCGAACCCGATGGTTTAACCATTTGGGAAGCGCAGTTTGGTGACTTTGCCAACGGCGCCCAAGTGGTTATAGACCAATTTGTAAGCTCAGGGGAGCAAAAGTGGGGCCGTATGTGCGGCTTAACCTTATTGCTACCTCACGGCTATGAAGGTCAGGGGCCTGAACACTCCAGTGCGCGTTTAGAGCGTTATTTGCAACTGTGTGCTGAACACAATATGCAAGTGGTGGCTCCCACCACGCCTGCACAAGTGTTCCACATGCTACGCCGTCAGGTACTGCGCCCCATGCGTCGCCCATTAGTGGTGATGTCGCCTAAGTCATTATTGCGCCACCCCTTAGCGGTGTCAGACTTAGAAACCATGGCCAGCGGTACATTTTTGAACGCGATTGGTGAAATAGATGATCTAGATCCCAAAGGCGTGACACGGGTAGTGCTGTGCTCAGGCAAGGTGTATTACGATTTGTTAGAAGCAAGACGTAAAAACGAACAAACCGATGTTGCCATTGTTCGCATTGAGCAGTTATACCCTTTCCCGCAAAAAGAGGTTGGCGCTATTCTTGAAGATTATCAGCATGTAACTGATTTTGTGTGGTGTCAGGAAGAGCCGCAAAACCAAGGCGCTTGGTATTGTAGCCAACACCACTTCCGTGCGGCTATCCCCGCCGGAGCAAGTTTATGTTATGCCGGCCGTGATGCTTCTGCCTCACCGGCGGTAGGTTATACCTCGGTACATTTACAACAACAAAAAGCACTGGTCGAAGACGCACTGACGCCGACACAAGCTTAACGCACTAAGGACATATTGATGACCATCGAAATCAAGGTTCCAGACTTACCAGAGTCCGTCGCCGATGCCACTATCGCGACTTGGCACAAACAGCCTGGTGATCAGGTTGAGCGTGATGAAATTATTGTCGATATTGAAACCGACAAAGTGGTACTGGAAGTACCGGCTCCAGAAGCAGGAACACTAGAAGCGATTGTTGAAGATGAGGGCGCGACTGTGTTGAGTCAGCAACTCATTGGTAAATTAAAAGCAGGTGCTGTTGCCGGTGAAGCAACCAAAGAAAAAACGGCCACAGCGAGCGCTGATGAGAGCAAAGCAGACAGTAAAGCCGAAGATGATAGTCTGAGCCCTGCGGTACGCCGGTTAGTGGCTGAGCACAGTGTTGACGTGGCTAAGGTATCGGGTTCAGGTAAAGGTGGACGCATCACTAAAGAAGATGTAGAAGCCTATATTAAGCAGGGTAACAAAAAGACCAGCACGCCAGCACCAGTTGACCCTATTATTGCTTCACCCGAAGAGCGCACTGAAAAACGGGTTCCTATGAGCCGACTGCGTAAACGTGTCGCAGAGCGCTTATTAGAGGCGAAAAATACCACTGCCATGTTAACCACCTTTAACGAGGTGAACATGGGGCCGATTATGGCGTTGCGCAAGCAATACCAAGAGCAGTTTGAAAAGCGCCACGATGTGCGTTTAGGCTTTATGTCGTTTTATGTGAAAGCGGTAGTAGAATCACTGAAGCGCTTCCCTGAAGTCAACGCATCATTAGACGGTGATGATATTGTGTATCACAACTATTTTGATGTGAGTATCGCAGTATCGACCCCTCGAGGCTTGGTTACGCCTGTGCTGCGTGACTGTGATCGCTTGAGCTTGGCTGATATTGAAAAAACCATTAAAGAGCTGGCGATTAAAGGACGTGACGGTAAGTTAACCGTTGATGATATGACCGGCGGTAACTTTACCATTACTAACGGTGGCGTCTTTGGTTCACTGATGTCTACGCCGATTATTAACCCGCCACAAAGTGCCATTTTGGGAATGCACAAAATTGAAGACAGACCTATGGCGATTAATGGTGAGGTGGTGATACAACCCATGATGTATTTGGCGTTGTCTTACGATCACCGCATGATTGACGGTCGAGAATCGGTGGGTTTCTTAGTCTCTATTAAAGAGCTACTTGAAGATCCAACGCGCTTGCTGTTAGATGTATAACCCATAATAATAAAAGGTCGAACTTAGGTTCGACCTTTTTTTTCCTCTGAACCCCAACAAAATGGAAACACAACATGAATTTGCATGAATATCAGGCAAAGAAACTGTTTGCTGACTACGGTTTACCCGTATCAGAAGGCTATGCATGTGACAATCCACAGGAAGCAGTGGAAGCCGCCAGTAAACTCGGCGGAGATATGTGGGTAGTTAAATGTCAGGTTCACGCCGGCGGCCGAGGTAAGGCGGGCGGTGTTAAACTGGCAAAAACCAAAGAAGAAATAAGAGAGTTTGCCGAATTTTGGTTAGGTAAACACCTTGTGACCTATCAAACCGATGCCAAAGGGCAGCCGGTGGCTAAAATTTTGGTGGAAGCCTGTAGTGATATAGATAAAGAACTCTACTTAGGTGCCGTGGTCGATCGCGCCAGTCGTCGCGTGGTGTTTATGGCGTCTACTGAAGGCGGTGTTGAAATAGAAAAAGTGGCACAAGAAACGCCAGAGCTTATTCATAAGGCGGCCATAGACCCTTTAGTGGGGCCACAAGCGTATCAGGGCCGTGAACTGGCGTTTAAGCTGGGGCTTGAAGGTAAGCAAATTAAACAGTTTACCCAAATTTACTTAGGTCTAGGGCAGATGTTTTTAGATCTTGATTTTGCCTTGCTTGAAGTTAACCCTTTGGTGATCACCAAAGCCGGCGATTTATTATGCCTAGATGGTAAAGTCAATGTAGATTCTAATGCCATGTATCGCCAGGCTGAGTTACAAGACATGCACGATGCCTCTCAAGACGATGCCCGTGAAGCCCATGCTGCAAAGTGGGAACTCAACTATGTGGCGCTAGATGGCAATATCGGTTGCATGGTGAACGGGGCAGGGCTTGCCATGGGTACTATGGATATTGTGAACTTGCACGGCGGTGAACCGGCCAACTTTTTAGATGTAGGCGGCGGTGCGACTAAAGAGCGGGTGACCGAAGCCTTTAAAATTATTCTCTCTGACGATAATGTAAAAGCCGTACTGGTGAATATTTTTGGCGGTATTGTACGTTGCGATATGATCGCTGACGGTATTATAGGGGCAGTGAAAGATGTGGGTGTAGCCGTGCCTGTTGTGGTGCGCCTTGAAGGTAATAATGCTGAGGCGGGCACAGCTAAGCTTGCTGAGTCTGGTTTAAATATTATTGCCGCTACTAGCTTGAGTGATGCCGCCCAGCGCGTGGTTGACGCCGCACAGGAGAAATAATTGCATGAGCATTTTGATTAATAAAGACACCAAGGTGATTTGCCAAGGCTTTACTGGCGGTCAGGGCACGTTTCATTCTGAGCAAGCGATTGAATATGGCACCCAAATGGTGGGCGGCGTCTCACCAGGTAAAGGCGGCAGTACTCATTTAGGTTTGCCGGTATTTAACACGGTACGCGAAGCCGTTGCGGCCACAGGGGCTAGCGCCACTGTGATTTATGTGCCAGCGCCCTTTTGTAAAGATGCCATTTTAGAGGCCATAGATGCAGGCATTGAGCTGATTGTAACCATTACCGAAGGCATTCCAACACTGGATATGTTGGAGGTAAAAGTGAAATTAGAGCAAACCGGCGTGCGTATGATTGGTCCCAACTGCCCAGGTGTGATAACCCCAGGTGAGTGCAAAATTGGCATTATGCCAGGCGACATTCACCGCAAGGGCCGAGTAGGTATTATCTCACGCTCCGGTACTTTAACCTATGAAGCGGTGAAGCAAACCACAGATGAAGGTTTTGGCCAGTCAAGCTGTGTAGGCATTGGTGGTGACCCGATTCCGGGAGCCAACTTTATCGACATTCTTGAATTGTTTGAGCAAGACCCCGGTACCGAAGCCATTGTGATGATAGGTGAAATTGGTGGCACGGCCGAAGAAGAAGCGGCAGCTTATATTAAGGCACATGTGACTAAGCCTGTGGTGTCTTACATTGCTGGTGTAACGGCGCCTGCGGGCAAACGCATGGGCCATGCTGGCGCCATTATTTCGGGTGGCAAAGGCACGGCGGATGAAAAATTTGCGGCCCTAGAAGATGCCGGCGTTAAAACCGTGCGTTCACTGGCTGATATTGGCAGTGCATTGCGTGAAGTGACCGGCTGGTAAGCACGGGTCGTAAGGTGTGAAGCGTGAGGGGGGAGATGGCTAAATATCTCACCCCCTTTTTTATGGCTTTTTTGTAGGCGAACGTCTTAAACAATAGAAAACCTTTGCCGCGGAATTCTCGAAAAAATAGAGAGCCGTTCTGAAAAGCACAACTGGAAGCGATACGCCTGACACAAAATAAAGTGCTTCCCGCTTTGATGTTTGGTTTTTTAGCTCGGTACTACCCTCCCTCATTAAAAACTTAGCCTTACTGCATGATCTAGATCAATCAATCTAATTATTGATGTTTATTAACATTTTGTTTATTTTAGACTGTCACTCTGTAATGCTAGCTGAGATTAAAAATAATGCGCAACCTCTCTTTAAACTGGAAGATTATTATTCCACTTCTAGTGACATTTATTTTGGTATTTATCTTGTGCTTTATTGTATCTACCAAGTTACAACGTACCCTGGCTTTAACATTAGCTGAAGAGAAAATAGAAACCACTGCTAACTTGTATATGGATCAGCTTAACGTGCTGATGGAAAATGGCGTTATTCATAAACGGCAAATAGTACAAGATAAAGTACAAGCGGAGCTGGGTATTCAGCAAGCACGAGTGATACGAGCACCTGCTGTGAGTAATATCTTTGGTCCAGGTGCTGCGGATCAAGGCATAGAAGATGAGCTAGACCGCCGTGCTATTGAGCAAGGCGAAACCGTACTGGATTTACATTTAGATGATGAAATTCCCAGCCTAACATTAGTTAAGCCTTATAAAGCATTTAAAGAATATAGAGGTACGGCCTGTTTACAGTGTCATGTTGTAGATGAAGGCACCGTTATGGGAGCGGTGCGTATTAGCTATGACTTAAGTGATACCTTTGGTCAAATACATCATAATAATTTGCGGCTGGGCGGCGTACTATTAATCGTCATGTTATTAGCTGGTATTTTATTATGGTTGATTCAAAACCATTACCTTAAGAATCCTATTCTTAATATTAGTTATCGCTTACAAGAGTTTGCAAAAAATCGTGATTTAACATCACGATTAGTGCCCATGGGAGACGATGAGCTGGGGAGCTTGGTGGTGTCTGTCAATGGTATGTTAAGTAGCTTTCAAAATAGCTTACGTGAAGTACAACAAGTGACGGGGCGCATTTATAGCGCGGCGGATCAAATTCAGCACGGCGCCGAACAAACAGACAGTTCGGTAAAAGCACAAGATCAAGAAACCGCACTCATTGCTACCGCCGTCAATGAAATGGAAGCCTCTGCGCAAGAGGTGCGCGAAAATGCGCGACTTACCGCCGAAACTTCAGAGCAAAGTAACACCTTTGCACTTACCGCCAATAAACAAGCCCAAGTCGCTGTGGCTGGCATAGAAGAGCTAAATGGTGAAATAGGCCGTATTGAGAAAGTGATCCGTACCTTAGATGATCGCTGTCATCAGGTTGATACGGTTATGGATATGATCAAAGGCATTGCTGAGCAAACTAACCTACTGGCTCTTAATGCAGCGATAGAAGCTGCGCGAGCTGGGGAGTCGGGCCGTGGCTTTGCGGTGGTGGCAGATGAGGTGCGTACTTTATCACTGCGCACCCAAGACTCGGCGCAAGAAATTACCGGCATGATCCACCTGCTACAAAGTGAAGCCAAAGAAGCTGTATTAGCCATTGAACAGGCAGAAAGCCAAGCAATGAGTAGTGTGTCTAGTACTCAAGCGGCCATGACATCGTTACAAGATATTGTAGAGCAGGTGCAGCGTATTAATGAGCTAAATGCGCTTGTTTCTACTTCGTCGGATGAACAAAGTTCGGTATGCGCAGAGGTAAGTTACAACATCACTCGCGTGCGTGATTCATCAGGCGAAACCTTGTTGCAGTCTACTTCTGCCGCAACCGCCAGCTTGCAGCTAGTGGCCGAATGTAAGGTACTAGAAGAGATGATTAACCACTACCGACTGCAAGATTAGAGTTAAACAGGCGTAAGCGCTAAGCATGAAGCTAAAAAAACACCGAGCCTAATATCAGCTCGGTGTTTTTTTACTTACAACTCATGGCGTCAAGTTGCCTGATACGATAAATGTCATTAGCCCGTAGCGTGTTAGTGGAGTGGCCCCTTTGTTCGGCATCTACAGAAGATAAAGCTGACCACTTACTTAATCCGATTGGTATTACTCCTTACCGAGATAATTGGCACGAACATCGGGCCAGCTGTCTGCCTCTGTGACCCTAAGCACATGCTGAGATATTTGCGCGCGAAGCGGACTCCCATCGGGCAGAGCTAGCGCATAAAGTTGCTGGTCAAACACCCCTGGCAATACCGTTAGCGGTTTATTTTGTTGCATATTGCGATACAGCATTAAGGCACGGTCGTACACAATAGCGTCTGTTTCGCCTTTGCTTACCGACTCCATGGCTTCGGTTAAATTAGGGTAGACCTGATAGCGAATGCGCTCTTCTTCTAAATAACGCTGGCTGGCAGTCTCATCGATGGTTGCTATCAATTTACCTGGCAAGTCGTTGACACTTTGGATGCCCACTCGTAAGTTATTGACGGTTAATGAGCTGGTAATAGCGGCGGTAAAGCTGGCCACCACTATCATGCCGGCAAACATCCAGACCAAGCCAATCACGCGGCCAGCGAATGAGGTCGGTGCTTTATCACCGTAGCCAACCGTGGTCATGGTGACGGCAGCCCACCAGAAGCTGGCGCCAATACCTTGTGCGGCAGAGCCACCAAATTGCTCTGGGTTATGGCGTCGTTCTGCCAGCCATAATAAAAAACCGGCACCCAGCAGTAATGCGCCAAGACCCAACACCACACTTAAGAACTGCCAGCTGACAAAGGCTTTAATGCTATTGAAAATGGTGTTTTCTGGCACTTGGGGGATAGCAATAGACAATCCGGTTTGATAGAAGGGGTGGGTAAAATCAAATCGAGTATCTCGGTCGGCTGTCATGGTTAATGCGCCTACCGCCACATCAATATCTCCGACTTCTACCGCGTCTAACAGCTCTCTAAAGGCCATGGGGTGCCATTCATATTCACGATCCATACCTTTGGCTATCTCTTCCCATAACTCAATACTAATGCCTTCCCAGCGACCGTCTTCAGTTTTCATGGTGAAAGGGGGAACGTCAGTAATACCAATTTTTAAGGGGGGAGCTTTATCGGATACTTGAGCCTGAAGTGGACTACTTAACCCCGCGATCAGTAACAAGGTATAAAAGGTTATTTTTTTTAGCATAGTATGGCCTTAATGTGGGCATGTTCCAGTGATAATAGTGGTTTAAAGTAGACATCTTTTACCCTCAATTTGTCCGCTAACGGTATATTGAAGGCATCAATGTAATGGGTTATATGAATAAAAACGCCCGCTTGGGCGTGATGTTTATTCTACGCGACTGATGATATCGCCATTCGTAAGACGTGTGGTGATGGTATCTCCGGTTTTAACCTGTTGGGCATTGGTTAATACCGACGATTGATGCAATGTAATACTGTAACCTCGTGCCAAAGTGGCGAGAGGGCTCATGGCATTAAGGCGTGTGCCTGCCATTGCCAATTGATGATCCTGACCCTCTATTTTGCTTTTAATTAGCATATTCAGGCGTTGTCCCAAGCTGTTAAGCAGCCCTTGACGGTGTTGCAGTTGTGCTGCTGGATGCTGGTGATGAAAACGCAAATGACTTTGGTCTAAGCGCTGTTGCGCATGCACTAGGCGCTGTTTAAATGCACGTTGTAAGCGAGCTTGCAATTGATCGAGTTGTTGAGCTTGTTGTTGCAACTGCTGGCGTGGGTTTTGTAATTGCAATCGAGCATTGAGTCGTATTAATTGATTATTTTTATCAATAATATTACGGCGCTGTGCCTGTTGTAGACGGTGTTGCCACTGTTGATATTGTAATCGCTGAGCATGACCATCGCGGCTAATCAGTTCTGCCGCGGCCGAGGGCGTAGGGGCACGTAAGTCGGCGACCAAGTCACTTAAGGTAAAATCAACTTCATGACCTATCGCACTCACAACTGGCAAGTGAGAGGCGGCAATGGCGCGTACCAATGCTTCATCATTAAAGCTCCACAAGTCTTCTAATGAACCGCCACCACGGGCCAAGATAATCAGCTCTGTTTCATTACGGCGGTTGGCTGTTTCTAAAGCTGAAACTAATTGACGGGCAGCAATCTCGCCCTGTACTTGGCTGGGGTAAATAATCACGTGTAAGTGTGGCGCACGACGCGCCAAGACGCTTAAAATATCGTGCAAAGCCGCACCTGTGGGTGAGCTAATAATGCCGATGCGAGTGGGGTGGGGCGGTAAAGCTTGTTTACGCTCAACATCAAATAACCCTTCAATGGCTAATTGCTGTTTAAGTGCTTCATATTGCTGTTTAAGTAAGCCATCACCCGCGGGAGTCATAGTGCTGGCCACCAGCTGATAATCACCTCTTGGCTCATAAAGCGTGACTTTACCCATAATAAGCACCTGGTCACCGTTTTTAGGGCGAAAGGCCACACGCTGATTATTACCACGAAACATGGCACAGCGTAGCTGGGATTGATTATCTTTAAGCGAAAAATACCAATGCCCTGAACTTGGAGTGGCTAAGTTAGAAATTTCACCATTCAGTGCCACTGTCCCCATTTCGCCCTCAAGTAATAAACGAGCCTGCCGGTTTAGCCGAGTGACGGTATAGACGTCTGTTAACTTATCTTGCTGCAAAATGGCCTCTGGTGAGTACTTTTGTGTAAAGGGTAAGCGTTTTAGCGCTATTTTGCGCTTAATTCAACAAAATAACAAAAATAGCTTTACCATAAGGGCCAACATGCCTAAAATTCTACTGCAATATTTTTACCCCCCAACTATGGTGAATATTGCAATGCTTAGGATTAAACAAGACGGCTTAACCTTCGATGATGTACTACTGGTTCCTGCTCATTCTACTGTACTCCCCAACACCGCAGATCTGCGTACTCGCCTCACTAAAGAGATCACCCTGAATATTCCCATTGTCTCTGCTGCAATGGATACCATTACCGAAGCCGATTTGGCTATTGCGCTGGCGCAAGAGGGTGGTATTGGCTTTATTCATAAGAATATGTCGATAGAAGCCCAAGCGGCTCAAGTGCGCAAAGTAAAGAAGTTTGAAAGCGGTGTGGTCTCTGATCCCGTTACCGTACGGCCTGAAATGACCATTGGTGATGTACGCGAACAAACCCTCATTAACGGTTTTGCCGGTTATCCTGTTGTTAGTGCTCACGGTGAGTTAGTCGGTATCATTACCGGCCGTGATATGCGATTTGTGCAAGATATGAGTAAGCGCGTTGATGAAGTGATGACCGAGAAAGACCGCTTAGTGACAGTGAGTGCTGGTGCCTCTCGAGATAAAGTAGAAGCGCTGATGCAGCAACACCGAATTGAAAAAGTATTGGTTGTTGGCAATAAAGGTCAGTTAACAGGCATGATTAGCGCCAAAGATTTCCAAAAAGCTGAAAGCAAGCCCGATGCCTGTAAAGATGACCAAGGCCGCTTACGTGTTGGAGCTGCAGTAGGAGCGTCGCCCGGTAACGAGGAGCGCATTCAAGCGCTGGTTGATGCGGGCTTAGATGTGTTGTTAATTGACTCTTCACACGGACATTCTGAAGGCGTACTCGAGCGCATTCGCGAGACTCGTAACGCGTTTCCTGACTTAGCCATTGTGGGCGGCAATGTGGCCACTGCAGCAGGTGCGCTGGCCTTAGCTCAAGCGGGTGCTAGCGCGGTTAAAGTAGGCATTGGTCCGGGCTCTATTTGCACCACGCGTATTGTAACTGGTTGTGGTGTTCCGCAAATTACTGCCGTGGCGGATGCTGTTGAAGCCTTAAAAGAGTTAGACATACCGGTGATTGCCGACGGCGGTATTCGCTTTTCTGGCGACATTGCTAAAGCCTTAGCTGCAGGCGCTAACTGTGTGATGATGGGCTCTATGTTTGCCGGTACCGAAGAATCTCCAGGTGAAATAGAATTATTCCAAGGGCGCTCTTTTAAGTCGTACCGTGGTATGGGATCCTTAGGTGCCATGAGTAAAGGCTCTAGTGACCGTTACTTTCAAACGGATAATGCTGCCGACAAATTAGTGCCAGAAGGTATTGAAGGTCGGGTGCCTTATAAAGGTAAGTTGAAAGAAATCATTCATCAGCAAATGGGCGGTTTACGCAGTGCCATGGGCTTAACAGGCAGTGCCACCATAGATTGTATGCGCACCAAAGCAGAATTTGTTAAGATATCCGGTGCAGGCATTCAAGAATCGCACGTGCATGATGTCACTATTACCAAAGAGGCGCCTAACTATCGGTTAGGTTAATCCAAAAATGCAGTAGACGGGGGCTTGTTCCCCGTTTTCTATTGCCGTCTGCTTCACAGGCGGCCCTTGTACTAAACAAGAAGCAATGAGTAGGAAGACGATGACCAATAATATTCATGATAACCGGATCCTGATCCTGGATTTCGGCTCACAATATACTCAACTGGTTGCCCGCCGCGTTCGGGAGTTGGGTGTTTACTGTGAGCTGTGGGCATGGGACGTAACGGAAGAGAAAATTCGCGACTTTAAGCCCAATGGCATTATTTTGTCAGGTGGGCCTGAGTCCGTTACCGAGCCTAATAGTCCTAGAGCGCCACAATATGTATTTGAAGCCGGCGTTCCGGTATTGGGTATTTGTTATGGCATGCAGACCATGGCTGAGCAGCTCGGTGGTTCGGTTGCCGGCTCTAAACAGCGCGAGTTTGGTTATGCCCAAGTACAGCGCGTGGCGAACAGTGGTCTGCTGACTAATATTGAAGATGCCATCGATAATCACGGCCAACCATTGCTAGACGTATGGATGAGTCATGGCGACAAGGTTGTGGCCTTGCCCGAAGGGTTTGAAAAAACAGCCCAAACCGCGAGCTGCCCCTTTGCCGCGATGGCTGATGAAAAGCGTAAGTTTTATGGCGTACAGTTTCACCCAGAAGTGACTCACACTCGCCAAGGCTCACGCATGTTAGAGCATTTTATTCGTGATGCTTGTGGCTGTGAAGCACTGTGGACGCCTGCTACCATTATTGACGATGCCGTTGAGCGTATTCGTGAGCAAGTAGGCAGCGACAAAGTATTATTAGGCTTGTCGGGCGGTGTGGATTCATCGGTCACGGCCATGCTGTTGCACCGAGCTATTGGCTCACAGTTGACCTGTGTGTTTGTTGATAACGGTTTATTGCGTTTAAACGAAGCTGCTCAAGTAATGGAAATGTTTGGTGATAAATTTGGCCTAAACATTATTCATGTGCCCGCAGAAGATCGTTTCTTGTCAGCCTTAGCCGGTGAAGACGAGCCAGAAGCCAAGCGTAAGATCATTGGCCGCGTGTTTATTGAAGTGTTTGACGGTGAAGCCAGCAAGATCAAAGACGTTAAATGGTTAGCACAAGGCACCATTTATCCCGATATCATTGAATCTGCAGGGGCTGGCACCGGCAAAGCACACGTGATTAAATCTCACCACAACGTGGGTGGTTTACCAGAAGACATGGAAATGGGTCTGGTTGAACCGCTAAAAGAATTGTTTAAAGACGAAGTGCGCCGCATTGGTTTAGAGCTTGGTCTACCATACGACATGCTTTATCGCCATCCTTTCCCAGGGCCTGGCTTAGGCGTGCGCGTATTAGGCGAAGTGAAAAAAGAGTACTGTGACTTGTTGCGCCTTGCTGATGCTATTTTTATTGAAGAGCTGCACAAGCACGACTTATACAATAAAGTCAGCCAAGCGTTCACCGTATTCTTACCGGTACGTTCTGTGGGTGTAATGGGTGATGCCCGTAAATACGACTGGGTTGTATCACTGCGTGCGGTTGAAACCATCGACTTTATGACCGCCCACTGGGCACACCTGCCTTACGATTTCTTAGGTCATGTGTCTAATCGTATCATCAACGAAGTAAATGGCATTTCTAGAGTCGTCTACGATATATCAGGCAAGCCACCTGCGACTATCGAGTGGGAATAACTAGCAAGCCTGAATAGGGCTGACTGCTGGCTAATACCAAAAATCAGAAGGGCGCTTAGGCGCCCTTTTTTTGTTTAAGGGGCAAGACTTTTTGCCACG
>NZ_JBQDEX010000044.1:0-19292 GCF_052084945.1 Oceanisphaera sp. | reverse complement strand
GTTTTGGTATTGTCTCTATCTAGACTTAAGGTATGGCAAGGCGTATTGCCGGCTTTATCTTGATACTGGGCTGAGTCTTGTTTAGCAGTGGCGGTTAGGATGTAATGACTGGCGCTGGCGTCGCTGACTGCAAATACATAATGCGGATGGCTGGGAATAAACTGCGCTGCCGCCACAGTGTGGTTTGCATAAGTAGGATGTGATATTCGCCACTCTTCTTGCTGCAACTGTAAGGCATATAGTGTTTGAATCGCCTCTATGCGCTTACTGTTGACTAAATAGCGCGATAAACTGGGATAAGCCACTAGTGCCAAGATAGCGACTATTATCATGGCGATTAATAATTCGATAATAGAAAAACCTCGCACTTTTACCATGGCTTCACCTTGTTGAATGTTGGGCTATAGACCAAGCTTAGTGCTAAACAAGCAGAGTGTGCAGATCTTAAGTCTGTAAGGAGCCTAAATGGAACTTGGGCAGCGAGGATTCACCCTTATCGAGCTGATTATAGGTATTGCGATGGTGGCAATACTTTTATCTTTAGCTGTGCCTAGCTTGCAGCGTTTAGCGCAGCAGCACAGGGTGCGCAGTGCCGGTATGGCGCTTTATAGCGATCTTCAGCTCGCTCGCAGTGAAGCTATTAAACACAATTACGACATTACTGTCTGTTTTAGCGGTTCGGGCACCGCTGTATGGCGCTATCATATTAACGTGCTGGATCAGCCCTCAGATTGCAGTTCTAGTGTACTGCATGATATTCGCTTGATTGATAATAGTGACGACCTTTCCCTTGTGCTTAGCACCTCTTATACCGACGCTTATCTTATTTTTAAGCCGAGAAGAAATACGCTGTTTGCAGGTAATGTAACCCTAAGCCAGAATGGCCACAGTATCACGGTAAGAACGTGGAACAACGGCATCATTCGGACCTGCTCTAGTAGCCAGTTGCCGGGGGTGCCCACATGTTAAAGCGTGTTGCTGGTTTTTCGTTGGTAGAATTATTAGTGGCTATGGTGGCCGGATTACTGGTATTAGCGGGAGCCTTGTCACTCTTTACCACCGTATTGGCCACTGGCAGTACTAACCTGATGTTGTCGCGCCTTAATCAAGAGGTGCAAGGGGTGGCTGATCTGATCAGTCGAGATCTACAAAAAGCGGGCTATCATCCTCAAGCGGCTGCTGACTCTGCTGGGCATTATTTGTTTGTTGCAGCTGATGATATTTATAGTGAGCCTGGCCTGCATTGCCTTCGTGTGAAATATTGGGATGCCACTGAATCCTCAGGAAAAGAATCAAAAGTACATGTTTACAGCTATCATAGCACCTCGCAAAAGCTTACTTTATATACCAAGCTAACTGCCAATAACTCAGCCCCCTTACACACTTACTGTGGCCGCGGTGCCCAGTTAATCTCCAGTGCCGAAATTCACATCACGCAGTTATTGTTTACGCCTATTAGCCACGCCGGCGCGACCAGCATCAAGCTGCGCATTAGTGCGGCTTATGCCAAACGCCCTCATTTAACCATGACGTTAGAGCGTGATGTTTATCTTAGAAATGGAGGCGCATGATCGATGAATAAGAGCCGCGGGTTTACGACGCTGACCATAACGGTGATATTGCTGTCTCTGCTCATGTCAGTCTCTGTGTTTATTGGTAAAGTTCTGGTGTCTGAAAAGCGCATCACCTTAAACGAAATTGAATATCGCCTCGCACAAGCAACAGCCGAACAGGGTCTGGCTGAGGCCCTTGCTTTATTTAAGGTACAGCCCTCAACTCGTAGCATGGCTGGCACCGCCTCCAGTACGGTGGCCGAGGTGAACTATACGGTAAGCATTACCCCTAGCACTGCTTTGGCGGGAGTGTATCAGCTAGAATCTGTGGCCAGCTTGCCAAACGGGGGTGAAAGTCGGGTAAGCCTAAACGTGGCACGCCGCGCTGTGCTTCACCCCAATCAAAATAAAAAGGTTCCCCCTTTAATGTTAGCGGGGTCGAGTAACGATATTAATGGCGATATTCGCCTAATCGCTGATCCTCATGGAGGCGGGAGCGGTATACCTTTATCGCTGTGGTCGAGTACGAGTGTAAGTAGTAGTGGGCGCATACAAAGCTGTTATTTGAGTGACTTTGATGCACAGGCGAATCACTGTGTGTTTGAGTTAAGCCATATCAGCAACAGCAGCCAAGATATTAATGGGGATATGCAGTTAAGTGCTGCTAATTTTCCGGCTGACTTACTAGATTATATTTTTGGTTATGGCCAAGCGCAGTGGTCCAGCCTAATGGCCATGGCGATCTCATCTGTTGCTGGTTGTGAAGACATTAACCGCAGTGGTTTTTTTATTGTGCAACACGGTGGCACTTGTCAGCTTAACCAAGTCACGAGCTCGGCCGCATCGCCGGTGATCTTATTAGTGAAAGACACAGCGGTGATTGCAGCAACCAATACCCAGTTTTATGGTTTATTGGTGCTTTATGACAGTGACCCAAACAATAGTGATGTGATGACAGCACAGTTTGGCTCAGGCAGTCAGGTGTGGGGAAGTGTAGTCAGTCGTCTTGGCAATAATCAGCTAGCAGGGGATTTGTCCATTATTTATCACGCGGGTGTGCAGTGTTTGCTGAGTAATTGTAACCAAGAGCCAAGCAGCCCCTTCGTGAATTTATACACAATACCCGGCAGCTGGAGCGATCATTAATGACAGCGCCTAGCTTAAGGGCAGTGTTGAGGGATTAGTGTTTAGTGAAAAAAACAAGCGCCAAGTTAAGACCCAAACACTATTTCTGCCACGGAATGCACGGAACAAGGCGGAAAGGATTTTATTGGTAAAGCCTTAACTGAGCATCTTTCGATCTTATTTCATCTTAATTTTTCCGTGGTAAGAAAGTCTTTAGATGTTTATCAATCGCTGAGTGCTGACAGCTATCTTAGGGGGCTTTTATGAAGCAGCAAAGCGGGTTTGGTTTAATTGAAGTTATGATAGCGTTAGTGATCTTAGCCCTCACTGCGGGCTCTCTATTGCAGCTCAGTCAACAGTATTTATCATACAGCCGAGACGGGCGTGCTCGAGAAGTGGCGTTGCGCTTGGTGGAATCTAGATTAGACGAGCTCAGGCACCAGCAAGCGAGTCAAGGTTACAACAGCCTTGCCTCTGGCAGCGATATGCGCACGTTAATGGACATCAACTTTACGATTAACTGGACGGTGCAAGATCAAATGTGGAGCGCCACACAAGGTCTGTGGTTAGCCTCTGCCAGTGTTATAAGTGATAAAAAAGACGTAAGCGTGTCTCTTACTTGGCAAGACAGCCAAGGCGAATTGAACAGCATAACGCTTGCATCCGCTATCGCCCCCATCTCGGCCATTTATGCCGGCCCCTTCGGAGAGCGTTACCCCTTATAATTGCCAAAGCTTGAAAGATTAAAGACTTTATCACCGCAAAATCTGTGACAAACATAGATTTAAGGTTTACTGAGTTTGACGTGGTAATGTCCCTTTGCGCTAGCTGTTGCTGTTAATTTTTAATAGTATGCAGGTATCACCGTTTTAAGCGAATACATTCATGTCCTCACAGCAACCTTTGACTCTAACGCTGGCGCTGGCCCAGTTAAACCCAACCGTTGGTGCCATAGAAGCCAACACCCACACTATGCTGAGCGCCTTAGCCGATGCCGAACGCCAAGGTGCTGAGCTGGTGTTATTTCCGGAGCTGGCCATTACCGGCTATTCACCAGAGGATTTATTACACCGTGACGATTTACATCAACGAGTTAATTGTGCGCTAGAGCAGCTCGCTGTGGCGAGTACAAACACAGCGCTCGTGGTGGGGCATCCGTGGCGAGAAGCGGGGCACTGCTATAATGCGGCCTCTTTTTACTACCAAGGGCAGCTACTGGGGCGCTACTTTAAACAAATACTGCCTAACGATGGTGTGTTTGATGAACCGCGTTATTTTAGCGCGGGTGAGCAAGCTTGCGTGCTTGAGTTTAAAGGTCATCAGTTAGGGCTGTTGATTTGTGAAGACGTATGGCACCCCGGCCCCGCAGCCAAGGCTAAGGCGGCTGGCGCTGAATTATTGCTGTGTTTGAATGCCTCGCCTTATCATCAAGGGGTGGTTGAGCTACGAAAGCAACAACTGGTTCAGCGCTGTCGTGAAACTGAGTTGCCATTGGTTTATGTGAATCAGGTGGGCGGGCAAGATGAACTCGTGTTTGATGGTCGCTCTATGGTGTTTAACGCTCAAGGTGACATTACACACAGTGCCATTGCCTTTGAGTGTGCGCTTGATTTGGTCGAGTTTAAGCAGGCAGTTCCCCAGCTAGGCACTATTGCTGAGCCGTTAGCGCCGTTGGCCGATTTGTATCAGTCATTGGTGCTAGCTACCCGGGATTATGTGAATAAAAATGGTTTTAATGGCGCTGTACTGGGCTTGTCGGGAGGCATAGATTCAGCACTGGCTGTCGCTATTGCGGTTGATGCACTTGGCAAAGATAAGGTGCAGGCGGTCATGATGCCGTTTCGTTATACGGCCTCCATTAGCGTGGCAGATGCACAAGAAGAAGCTCAGCTTCTGGGGATTGAATATAATAGCGTCTCAATCGAACCTATGTTTGATGCTTTTATGGGCCAGCTAAGCCCCTTGTTTGGTAAAGAAGCCCCTCAGGCGGGGGACACCACAGAAGAAAACTTGCAAGCTCGAGCCCGAGGCGTGTTGCTGATGGCGTTGTCGAATAAACGTCGTCGCCTAGTATTAACCACCGGCAATAAAAGTGAACTGGCGGTAGGCTACTGTACTTTATATGGCGATATGGTCGGCGGCTTTGCGCCATTAAAAGATGTGTCTAAAACCTTGGTGTTTGCGTTATCGCGCTATCGTAATACCGTCAGTTATGTGATCCCAGAGCGGGTAATTGAGCGTCCCCCGTCAGCTGAGTTAGCCCCAGATCAACTCGATCAAGATAATCTGCCGCCTTATGATGTGCTAGATAAGATACTTGAAGCCTATGTTGAGCAAGATAAAAGTCTGAGTGACTTATTAGCGCTGGGCTTTAATGAGGCCGATGTACGCCGGGTGATAAAGTTGGTGGATATTAATGAATATAAACGCCGCCAAGGTGCATTGGGTCCTAAGGTGACAGTACGCAACTTTGGTAAAGACCGCCGTTATCCTGTGACTTCAGGTTTTGGAAAAGTAAATTGGTGAAAAACAGCGCCTAGCTAAGTCATTTTTTGTGCTAAAAGCGGGGCGCTGGGCGCTTTTTATCTTGCTTGACCTATCACATATATAAGGATTTATCGTGAAGAAAATTGAAGCCATTATTAAGCCGTTTAAACTAGATGACGTACGCGAAGCTTTAGCAGAGCGTGGCATTACCGGCATGACAGTGTCTGAAGTGAAAGGCTTTGGCCGTCAAAAAGGCCACACTGAATTATATCGTGGCGCCGAATACATGGTGGATTTCTTACCTAAAATAAAAATAGAAATAGTGGTGCAGCAGGACTTAGTGGAATCTTGTATCGAAGCCATTGAAATGACGGCGCGCACCGGAAAAATTGGTGACGGCAAGATATTTGTATTTGATGTGGGGCAGGTGATCCGTATTCGTACCGGCGAACAAAACGAAGATGCGGTTTAAGTGCAGCGCCGAGCACCAAGCGCCCAGCACCAATGCCTGCTAATCAGAGCTAGGCGGTGAGCTTAATAGAAACAGGGCTTGCTCTGAGCGTATAGTGTAACCTGGGTAAATTGACACTTATCGAACATCAATTGCCTTTTAAGCGCCTTTATTGTTGAATTACCTTGGCCATTACCCTTTTCTTTGTCACAATCGCTAAGACATCTAAATAGAGGAATAACCCAATGCCATTGTTAGACAGTTTTACCGTTGATCATACCCGTATGGAAGCACCGGCGGTGCGAGTAGCCAAAACCATGGCCACCCCTAACCAAGACACTATCACGGTATTTGATTTACGCTTCTGTCTGCCTAACCAAGAAATACTGTCGGAAAAAGGCATTCACACCTTAGAGCATCTGTTTGCGGGCTTTATGCGTGATCACCTCAACAGCGATGGCATAGAGATTATTGACCTGTCCCCTATGGGCTGTCGTACCGGCTTTTACATGAGCTTAATTGGGGCACCTAACGAGCAGCAAGTGGCGGATGCCTGGCAAAGCGCGATGCAAGATGTGCTTAACGTAGAGAGCCAGTCGCAGATCCCCGAGCTAAATGAATATCAATGTGGCACTTTTGTGATGCATTCGTTAGATGAAGCCAAAGCCATTGCCCGTAATATTGTGGAGCGAGGCATAGGCGTAAACAGCAATCAGGCGCTGGCGCTGCCAGAAGAGATGCTTAAATCTCTGTAATGAACAGCCACTTCCTGTTGTGACAAAAGCGCCCGGTTTAAGTAAGCACTGACTTAACCGGGCGCTTTGTCACTTGTTATTCTTATTCTTTAGATACTCTTTCCTTATTTCAGTGCGCAAATGGACTACTTTATGTCAGAACAACAAGATCCTTTCCTCAAGCGGGAAGCAGAAAAATACGAAAACCCAATTCCAAGCCGTGAATACATTCTGGAATTGATCAAAACTAAACAAAACCCCATCTCGCGTGATGAAATATTTAATGAATTACAACTAGACGGCGAAGAGCAAACTGAAGCTCTGCGCCGCCGGTTACGCGCCATGGAGCGAGACGGACAATTGGTGTTCACCCGCAACAAGTGCTACGCCTTGCCAGAAAAGCTCAACTTGATTAAAGGCCGTGTTATTGGCCACCGTGAAGGCTTTGGCTTTTTACGCCCAGAAGAAGGCGGCGACGATCTGTTTTTATCGCAGCGTGAAATGGACGCCCTCATGCATGGTGACCAAGCGCTGGTACAACCGTTGCGCTTTGATTCTAAAGGCCGACGCGAAGCTCGCGTAGTGCGGGTATTAGAGTCACGAGATTTAGAAGTGGTTGGCCGTTACTTTGTAGAAAATGGTGTCAGCTATGTAGTGCCAGATGACAGCCGCATTGCCCAAGATATTTTGATCCCTCAAGGCGAAACCCAAGGCGCACGCATGGGGCAGGTGGTCGTTATCCACATTACCCAGCGCCCCACTAAGCGCATGACAGGCGTAGGTAAAGTGGTAGAAGTGTTAGGTGAAACCATGGATCCGGGCATGGAAATTGAAATTGCCCTACGCACCCACGGTATTCCTCATGTGTGGCCAGAAGAGGTTAAGCAAGAAACCAGCTCATTGAGTGAAGAAGTGCCCGAAGAGGCTAAAGAAGGGCGCCGCGATTTGCGTGACCTACCACTATTAACCATTGATGGTGAAGATGCCCGTGACTTTGATGATGCGGTGCATTGTCAGGTTAACCCAGACGGTGGCTGGCATTTATGGGTAGCAATTGCCGATGTGTCTTACTATGTACGCCCAGGTACCGCATTAGACAATGAGGCTTATTTGCGCAGTAACTCTGTGTATTTCCCCGCGCAAGTGATCCCCATGTTGCCCGAAGTGCTGTCTAATGGCTTATGCTCGTTGAACCCGCAGGTTGACCGCTTGTGTATGGTGGCCGAGATGAATATCTCTGCCAGCGGTAAGTTATTAGATGCTGATTTTTATGAAGCAGTGATGAGCTCCCATGCGCGCTTAACCTACACTAAAGTTGCAGCAATTGTGGACGGCGACGAAGGGCTGCGCGAGCGTTATGCTCCCTTAGTACCGCATTTAGAAGCACTAAATAGCATGTACTATGCGATGAAGTCGGCTCGTCATCAGCGTGGTGCAGTTGAATTTGAAAGCGATGAAACGCAATTTATCTTTAATGCGCAGCGCAAAATTGAAAGTATAGTACCTGTAGTACGCAACGATGCTCATAAGATCATCGAAGAATGTATGATTGCCGCCAACGTTGCTGCCGCACGCTTTATTGAAAAGCAAGAAGCCCACGCCTTGTTCCGAGTACACGAAAAACCAGGTGATGAAAAACTAGTGGGCTTTCGTAGCTTCTTAGCAGAGCTAGGCTTAGAACTAAAAGGCGGTGAAGAGCCAGAGCCGTCAGACTATGCTTTACTGGCTGAGCAAATTAAAGACAGACCCGATGCCGGTTTAATTCAAACCATGTTGCTGCGCTCCATGAAGCAGGCGGTGTATCAGGCGGAAAATAATGGTCACTTTGGCTTAGCTTTAAAATCTTATGGGCATTTTACCTCTCCCATTCGTCGCTACCCCGACTTGATAATGCATCGCGCCATTAAAGCGCAGCTGTGCAAAATTGACGGTACGGGTAAAAGTAAAACCGGTGGTGTGCCTTATACCCTAGAAGAAGTCGCCCCTATGGGAGAGCACTGCTCGCAAAATGAGCGCCGTGCTGATGACGCAACTCGTGATGTGGCCGACTGGCTAAAATGCGAGTATATGCTGGATCATGTAGGTAATGAGTTTATGGGCACCATTGCCAATGTGACCGGCTTTGGCTTCTTTGTGCGCCTTGATGAGATTAATATCGATGGTTTGGTGCATATCTCTAGCTTACAAAACGACTACTATCAGTTTGATTCGGCACGCCAAACCCTGATTGGCGAGAACTTCCGCCGCCGTTATCGTTTAGGCGATAAGATCAAGGTGAAGGTAATGGCGGTCAATCTGGATGACAGTAAAATTGACTTTGAAACCGTTGAAGAGCCGCTACCTGCGGGTGCTAAAAGTGGCAAAGGGGCGAAAAACCTGAAGTCACGCCAGCGGGCTAAACCGAAAAGAAAGAATAAGCCTAAAGGTGCCAAACCGGCTGACCATAAAGGGGATAACAAACCCAAAGGGGCTAAAAAGCCACATTAATGGTTAGCGAATAATAAAGGGGTTAGTGGCTAGGGATTTATCTCTGACTGCTAGCCCCGTTTTTTCTTCTACATATTGAGACACGTTATGAGCAATGAACTCATTTTTGGTATTCACGCCCTAGATTCACTGTTAGAAACCCATCCCGAAAAAATACTGGAAGTCTGGTTACTCAAAGGCCGTGACGATGAACGCTTAAATGCCTTACAAGCCCGTTTATTAGCTGTAGGGGTTAAAGCCCAATTAGCCAGCCGCTCGGCTTTAGATAATAAGGCCAAGGGGGGCCAGCACCAAGGTGTGGTGGCCAAAGTACAAGCGGCGCCCATTTTGAATGAAGCCGATTTAGCCGCCTTACTTGATAAGCAAACCACACCTTTATTATTGGTGCTAGATGGCGTGACCGACCCACATAATTTGGGCGCTTGTTTACGCACCGCCGATGCGGCCGGTGTTCAGGGAGTGATTGTGCCTAAAGATAACTCGGCAGGCTTAACGCCGATTGTGCGTAAAGTAGCCAGTGGTGCCGCCGAAACTGTGCCGTTATTTCAGGTCACTAACTTAGCGCGCACACTTCGAGCGCTGCAAGAACGCAATATCTGGGTAGTGGGCACCGCAGGCGAAGCCGATCATAGCCTGTATCAATCTCAATTTAGCGGAGCCTTAGCACTGGTGATGGGCGCCGAGGGTAAAGGAATGCGTCGCTTAACCCGTGAGCATTGCGATGAATTAATCAGCATCCCTATGGCGGGGTCTGTGTCTAGCTTAAACGTGTCTGTTGCTACCGGTGTTTGCCTGTTTGAAATGATCCGCCAGCGCGGGTAAGAGTAAGTGCTGAGGGATTAGTGTTTAGTGGAAACCAGACCTAAACCTAAAACCTATCTGCAACGGAAGAACGCGGAAGCCACGGAAAAATAGCGATAAAATCTGAAAGGGGATTTTTTTTGGTAAGAGCGTAAGGGGGAGCAAAAACTATTCGCCGCTCGTAACAGAATTTGCGGCAATGAGTGAGTGTGTGGAGTTCTACCATTCAACACTTACTTTAAAGCCCTATATTTAGCTCTT
The DNA here is from genome assembly GCF_052084945.1 of Oceanisphaera sp. Taxonomy (NCBI): domain Bacteria; kingdom Pseudomonadati; phylum Pseudomonadota; class Gammaproteobacteria; order Aeromonadales; family Aeromonadaceae; genus Oceanisphaera; species Oceanisphaera sp. The sequence goes on along the minus strand of NZ_JBQDEX010000044.1, from coordinate 9,393 downwards.
TACCTTTAAATAAGTCTTCGCACTTATCTTATCTTGATTTTTCCGTGGGTTTCGTGGATTCCGTTGCAAAAATATTGGGCCTTGGGTTTTGTTTAGCTACCCATCACGATCAGGAAATAAACATGCAACAGTTAATGGCTCGGTTGGCGGCAGATCGGCAGATGTTGGCCATTTTATTACTGGTACTCGGTAATTTAATGATTTCGGTGGGTGATGTCTTAGTTAAGTTACTTGGAGATACCACAGTCACCCCCTATCAATATGTGGCACTGCGCTTTTTACTCACTAGCTTATTATTATTGCCCTTTTGGCTGCGGCTTCCTCGGGCCAAAAAAGGCTTGGCGGAGTGGAAAATACACCTAGTACGCGGCCACTTGTTATTAATAGGCTCAGCGTGTGTGTTTATTAGCTTAATTTATTTGCCCCTTGCTACAGCCAATGCGGTGTTTTATGCCTCTCCCTTAATGACATTGCCACTGGCGGTACTGTTAAGTAAAGAGCAAGTGCGATTAGCCGCCTATGGCGTGAGCTTATTAGGATTTGCAGGTATTTTAATTGTGCTAAACCCCGCCCAGTGGCATTGGGCGGGGTGGATTGCGCTGTTAACCGCCTTTACCATGGCCGCCAGTAATGTATTAGTTCGCCGCTTACCTCAAGGGCGGTCGGTGTTGGCCACTTTGTTTTTAACACAGGCCATGGCATTACCCATTAGTTTTGGTTTAGCTCTGCCCACTTGGCAGCCGCTAACCCAAGACTTGTGGTTGCTGTTAGGCGGGGCAACGCTGGTGGGCATTGTGTATCAGGGGGTGTGTATTTTGGCGTACACCATGGCCGATGCCAGCAAAATTGCTGCCAGCGAATACTCTGGTTTAATCTTTGTCACTATTATGGGCATGGTATTATTTAGCGAATTTCCCGCGCTTAACGTCTATCTTGGCGCCGCCGTGGTCATAGTCGCGATAGGCTTACAACGTAAATTGAAATAAATATAAAGCGCTAAGCACCAAGCGCCCAGCGCCAAGCTTAAGAAAAATATCGTCTTTCCGACGATGTCAGGGTTTTGTTTTAGCTAGGCGCTTGGTGCTGGGCGTAGGGCGCTATATTTTTAAGCTATCTTTTAAGGTGTTTATGTTTTATAATCCGCCACCTTAAAATCAGTCGTTGTACCTATTAAGTTCCTTGCCTCCGATGGTGTGACTGAGCCCACGCAGAGGCTATAACCCGTAAGGAGCAATCCATGCGTCATTATGAAATCGTATTTATGGTTCACCCTGATCAGAGTGAACAAGTTCCAGGCATGATTGAGCGTTATACCGCTGCAATCACTACTTCTGGTGGTCAAGTTCACCGTCTAGAAGACTGGGGCCGTCGTCAGTTGGCTTACCCGATTAACAAGCTGCACAAAGCACACTACGTTCTAATGAACGTAGAAGCTGGTCAAGCTGTTATCGATGAGCTGGAAGACAACTTCCGCTTCAACGATGCTGTGCTGCGTAACATGATTATGCGCACCAAGCAGGCCGTCACCGAGCCTTCTGAAATGGCAAAAGCCAAAGAAGAACGCGCACCACGTCGTGACGACGCTCCTCGCGCAGAAGCTGCTCCACGTGCAGAAGCTGCACCTAGCGCAGACACTGCTGCTGAGTAATCCACGTTTTAGCTAAGGAAGATAATCATGGCACGTTTTTTTCGTCGTCGTAAATTTTGTCGTTTCACCGCTGACGGTGTAACTGAGATTGATTACAAAGACATCGCAACCCTGAAGAACTATGTTACCGAGTCCGGTAAAATTGTACCTAGCCGTATCACTGGTACCCGCGCTAAATATCAGCGTCAGTTGGCTCGTGCAATCAAGCGCGCTCGTTACCTGGCTCTGCTGCCTTATACCGATCTGCATAAGTAAGCAGCGGCCTAACTCGTTCACTTTTTTGAGGAAAGGTAATGCAAGTTATTCTACTTGATAAAATCGCCAAATTAGGCGGCCTGGGCGACCAGGTAACCGTAAAAGCCGGTTATGCTCGTAACTTTTTGCTGCCACAAGGCAAAGCAGTATTAGCAACCAAAGACAACGTAGCTACGTTTGAAGCGCGTCGCGCTGAATTAGAAGCTAAGTTAAACGAACAGTTGGCCGCCGCTCAAGCGCGCGCCGACCAGTTATCTGGTTTAGCTGGCGTAGAAATCGCCTCTAAGTCTGGTGACGAAGGTAAATTGTTCGGCTCTATCGGTGCCCGTGACATTGCTGACGCTATCACAGCAGCGGGTGTTGAAGTTGCTAAGAGTGAAGTACGTCTAACCGACGGCGTTCTACGCAACGTTGGCGAGTATGAAGTGGGTGTGCAACTGCACGCCGACGTACAAGCAACCGTGACTATTCAGGTTGTTGCTATCTAATTTAGATTGCTCGTTAGAAAAACCCGCGCTTGTCGCGGGTTTTTTATTGCCTGCAATAAGGCTACAGTAGGGCAATGGTCAACTGGCCTTAATGGAGGTGTCGCTATGGCGAATTGGGTTAGTGGTACAGTGAAAAGCCGAACGCAGTGGTCGGATACGCTATTTTCTTTGGTTGTGGATGCCGAGGTAGCGCCTTTTAAAGCGGGACAGTTTACCAAGCTGGCTTGGCACACCGACGAGGGCAAAGTATCGCGAGCATATTCTTATGTAAATGCCCCAGGAGCAGACAGCGAGTTTTATGTGGTGACCATACCTGGCGGTCAGCTCACACCGCACTTAGCAAATTTACAGGCGGGTGACGAGCTACTGGTTGAGCACTCGGCAGCCGGCTTTTTAACGCTCGATGAAGTGCCAGCAGGGCGAGATTTATGGTTAATGGCCACCGGCACCGGTATTGGGCCTTTTATTTCTATGTTGGCTGAGGGCAGCTGCTGGCAGCAGTTTACTAATATCGTATTAGTGCATGGTGTACGGCTACATGAGGAGCTGGCCTACCAAGAACGCATTCGCAATTTAACGCACCATCAGCCGAACTTTCAGTATATTCCCTTTGTCTCAAGAGAAGTGAGCTCTCATGCCGAGCCTGGGCGAATTACCCATGCCATCGCCAACAACAAGCTTGAGCAAAGAGCTGGTCTTACTTTTTGCCCCGAACACAGCCGGGTGTTGCTCTGTGGCAATCCGCAAATGGTGCGAGACAGCTTAAATGAGCTAAAAGAAAAAGGCTTAAAGAAACACTTAAGACGAAAAACCGGCCAAATTTTAATGGAAAATTATTGGTGAAGAGATAGCCGTCAGGTGAGTAACGGCTGCCAGTTATGGCTTAACGCGTAACCAAGATCATCAGACTCAAAAAAGCAGCCAGTCCCCAGCCCAGCCCGATAATCCAATAAAATACCCGGGCACCCTGTTTAATGGGAATTTGGTAATAGCGTAAAAAGACATACCAACATAAGGCTGGCAGCAAAGGTAATAAAAACAGTCGGGACATGGTAATCAGCCTCTACTTAACATCTGTTAGCGAATACGATAATTGATAAACCATAACGTATTTTATGCTTGGCCAACAGTCACGCCAAGCAAGACGCGGTATGCTTAATAAACAATTGAGTCCATACTGTAGCATGCTGAGCTAATTATACTGGCTTGCGCCATTTTATAACGCTGCGAGCGGAGCGCTCGCTGATTGTAAAGCGATAAGGAGTATCAGATGAAACACTTGGTGATTAAGGCATTTGGTGATGCCGATCAGTTGCTATTAACCGAATCAACAGTAAGTGCCATGGCAAGCAATGAAGTGCGTGTCAAAGTCGAGTACGCAGGCGTTAATCCCGTGGATGCTAAAACACGAGCCGGTTTAGGTTGGGGGGCTGAGGCCATTAAAGACCAGCTTCCTTGGACACCGGGCCTTGAAATCATGGGCATAGTAGAAGAAACGGGTTCTGAGGTCAGCATTCACCATGCAGGTGATCGGGTGTGCGGCTTATTGGCAGGGGGAGGCTACAGTGAAGTGGTAGTCGCACCGGCAAATGCGTTATTGCGAGTGCCCAGAGCCGTGAGTAATGAAATGGCCGCCGGTGTCTCTTTAGCAGGGATCACAGCATTGCAAGCCTTAACGGAGCACGGTGGCTTACAGGCAAACGAGCGTGTGCTTATTTCTGCCGCCGCCGGTGGCGTTGGGCATTTAGCCGTACAATTAGCTAAAGACATAGGTGCCACTGTGGTGGCGCTAGCTTCCCCTAATAACCATGATTTTTTACGTGAATTAGGGGCAGACGAAGTTGTTGATTATCAAGAGGCTGCGCAATTAGCCGCACTGGCTCCTGTCGATTTATTGATTGATCTGGTCGGCGGCGACTCGGGACTTTCGTTATTATCGCAACTGAAGCCGAGTGGGCGCGTGGTAACAGTACCCACCATTACTGCCGAGCAAGTGGTGGCGGCGGCTAAGGCGGCAGGCTTAACCGCCACCGGCATGCTTAAACATAATGATGTTCAGCAATTATCTCTATTACTGGATGCGGTTGCCGAGCAGCGACTGCATGTAGAGGTGAGCCATGTGTATCCACTGGCCGAAGGGGCCAAGGCGCATCGCCAAGTGGAAACGGGCCACACCCGAGGTAAAATACTGCTTAAAAACTAAGCTGTTTATATAAGGAAACCCCATGAAGTTGAAGACTTGGTCTCTGTTGCTCTTGTTGTGTCCGCCATTAGTCAGCGCCGCTCCTACCTTAGTCAAGCAAGTAGAGCGCGCGCAAGACGGCTTAGTGATCCCTTATCAAGAGTATCAACTCGATAACGGCCTGACTTTGCTGCTTAATACCGACCAGTCAGATCCTGTGGTGCATGTTGAAATGACTTACCATGTGGGATCTGCGCGTGAAGAGCCAGAGCAAACTGGCTTTGCCCACTTCTTTGAGCACATGATGTTTCAAGGCTCTAAGCATGTGGGGGATCAAGAGCATTTTCGTTTGATCAACGAAGCCGGTGGTACCATGAACGGTTCCACCAATCGAGACCGCACCAACTATTATCAAACCGTGCCGGCTAACCATTTAGAAAAAGTTCTTTGGTTAGAAGCGGATCGCATGGGGTTTTTATTAGAAGCCGTGAGCCAACACAAATTTGAAATTCAGCGCGATACTGTTAAAAACGAGCGCAGTCAACGCATTGATAACCAGCCCTACGGCCTAGTGGGTGAGCGCATGGGAGAATTACTCTATCCCCGTGACCATCCTTATAGCTGGCAACCCATTGGCTATGTTGAAGATTTAGATCGGGTGAATGTTGAACATCTAAAAGCCTTTTTTAAACGCTGGTATGGTCCTAATAATGCCACTTTAGTGATCAGTGGTGACTTTGACACCGAACAAACATTGGCGTGGGTTGAAAAGTACTTTGGCTCTATTCCTGCTGGACCCGAGGTGAAATCAGCCACTCCCCAACCGGCTCAGCTAGATGACAGTCGCTATCAAACCTTGGTTGATTCACGCATTCGCATGCCGATGTTGTATGTGTCGTATCCGACCGTATGGTTAGGCCATAAAGACGAAGCGGCATTAGATGTGCTGGCCAATGTACTGGGCGGTGGAAAAAGCTCGCTCTTGTATCAAGAACTCGTTGAAACCGGTAAGGCGGTGAGTGCCGGCGCCAATCATTATTGTGCTGAGTTGGCCTGTACTCTTAGCGTATGGGCGTATAGCAACCCCTCTGAAGGCGGCGCATTAACCCCTCTTAAAACCGAGGTAGACCGCATTGTAGCTGAACTTGCCCAGCGCGGCATTAACGACAGCGATGTACAAAAAGCGGTGACCGAGCTGCGTGCCAACCTTATTTTAGGGTTAGATAGCACTCAGGGTAAGGCACGACAGTTAGCTTTGGGGAAAGTATTAAAAGACGATCCGCTGTTTTCGATTAATGCTTGGCGGGCGCTGGCGACCACCACACCGTCACAGGTAACCAATGTGTATCAGCAGTATCTGCAAGACAAGCCCGCTGCAATATTAAGTGTGGTGCCAACGGATAAAACCGACTGGCAAGCCGCTGAACCCAACTATATCACCCCAGCGCGAGAGCTACCGAGTGATGATGAAAAAATAGTGGCCAATTTGCCTGAGCGGCAAATTCAAGATGACTTTGATCGCAGTATCATGCCTAACGCAGGGGCGCCTGTCACCATTAAGGTACCGCCGTTGTGGCAAGATTCGCTTGGCAATAATATTCAGCTGCAAGGCATTGTGAACGATGAAATTCCCGCCGTGTCTATTATTGTGGCACTGCCGGGGGGGCAGCGCAGTGAGCAGCCAGAAAATATCGGTGTGGCGAGCTTAACGGCGGCCATGATGAATCAGGGCACAGAGCGTTTAACCTCTGGTGAATTTAGTGAAGCCTTAGAAAAGCTGGGTGCCAGCGTGAGTGTGAGCCAAGGCTTTTATACCAATGTCATGAAAATTACCACCCTCACCGAGACCTTAACACCGACTTTAGAGTTAGTAGAAGAGCTGCTATTTACTCCTGGATTTCGTGAGCAAGACTTTAAAAAAGTTAAAACACGCACCTTAGAGTCAATGGCGCAAAGCCGTCATCAACCCTCTTGGCTAGCGCAACAGGCCTTTCGACAATTAATGTATGGCCAAACACGCATGGGGCTGCCCGATGAAGGGCAAGCCGAGCAAGTAGCCGATATTACCCTTGAGCAAGTGCGAGCCTATTATAAGCAGTACTATAATCCGGCCAATGGCCATGTGTTAATTGCCGGTGACATCAGTGCAGCCCAAGCCAAAAAGGACTTTGCTTTTTTAACGCAGTGGCAAGAAGACGCCCCCAAGGTGCCCGCTGTTGAGGTGCAGCCTCAACCTGCTAAGCCCGGCATTTATATCGTCGATATGCCCGATGCTGTGCAGTCGGTATTAAGAGTGGGGCAGCGAGCCTTACCCAGAGACGCCACTGGGTCTTTCTTTTATGCTAATTTGATGAACTTTAACTTAGGCGGTAATTTTAATAGCCGTATCAACCAAAATTTGCGAGAAGATAAAGGCTACACCTACGGTGCGCATTCTTACTTTACGGGTAATCGTGATGCTGGGGTGTTTTTAGTGGCCACAGACGTGCGTGCAGATGTGACGAGCGAAGCGATTGAGAATATACTGCATGAGTTTACGCAGCTGCAAAAGCAGGGGCCAACAGCAAAAGAGCTGGCTTATTTGCGCAGCAGCTATTCGCAGCAAGATGCGCTAGCCTACGAAACACTCAGTAACAAAGCCGGCTTTTTGTTGCAATTGGCCATGATGGAATTGTCACCAGACTACTTGGCACAACAGCAAGAGATTGTCAGTAAAGTGGACGCTGGCACCTTAACCAAGCTTGCTCAGCAGTGGCTTGATCCCAGCGACATGGTGATAGTGGTGGTGGGTGATAAAGCCAAACTTGAAAAGTCACTGTCTAAGCTCCACTTACCCCTATACGACTTTACCCTTGAATAACGAGGCCAGACTGTCCGCTTAGCGACATATTGAGCAATAAGCGGTAAAAGGTAACTAATAATGACGAATAGCACACTAACACTGGCCGAACGCATTCAAGCTTGGCATCAGCCCCAAAGTCTGCCTGCCATCAAGGGGATCCGTCGGGGTATTGAGCGTGAAAGTTTACGCATTCAACCCGATGGCAATTTGGCACAAACTGAACACCCTGCCTCTTTGGGGGCAGCCATGACCCACAGTAATATCACCACTGACTTTTCTGAGTCACAAATGGAGTTTATTACACCTGTGTCTGACTCTGTGGATATATTGCTGGCGCAATTAGGCGATATTCACGGTTACGTCATGCGCCATTTAGGTGACGAGCAGCTGTGGCCGTTAAGCATGCCGTGTTTATTAAAGGGCGGAGAGCAACAGATCCCACTGGCACAATACGGACAGTCTAATGTAGGGCGCATGAAAACCTTATACCGCCAAGGCTTACATCACAGATACGGCAGCCGAATGCAGGTAATTTCGGGGGTGCACTTTAATTTCTCCATGCCAGACAGCTTTTGGAGTGAGTGGCATCGCCAAGAGGGCGGCAACACCCTATTGCAAGATTTTGTGTCTGAGCAGTACATGGGGCTGGCTCGCAATGTGTATCGTTTTGGTTGGTTAATTCCTTATTTATTTGGCGCATCGCCGGCCTTATGTGGTTCTTTTTTAAACGGTACTGAGCATAAACTGCCCTTTGAACGTTTAGGTAAAGGCACACTATATTTACCCTATGCCACCTCGTTGCGCCTATCCGATTTAGGGTATACCAATAGCTCGCAAGCTGATCTTAATATTTCTTTAGATAGCCTAGAGAAGTATGTAGCGTCATTACGTAAAGCCATTGGCACCCATGACCCTGAGTTTGCCAAGATTGGTGTTAAGGTAGATGGCGAGTATCGGCAGTTAAATGATAATGTGCTGCAAATAGAAAATGAGCTCTATGCACCTATCCGCCCCAAACGTACGGCAGACAGTGGTGAAAAACCTACAGATGCGCTTAACACGCGCGGCATCGAGTATATAGAACTGCGTTCAGTGGATGTTAATCCTTATGCCGCCGTGGGCATAGATTCCACCCAAGTGCGCTTTCTTGATACCTTTTTACTATGGTGCTTGCTGACTCCATCAGCGCCGCTCACTGAAGCTGAAAATAACCTTAACCGCCGCAATTTTAATAAAGTGGTATTAGAGGGGCGTAAACCCGGTCTTGAGTTAGAGGTATTTGGCGAAGCGTCTATGTCACTCACCGACTTAGGCGAGCGCTATTTTGCGGAGCTAAAAGAGGTGGCAGACTTACTAGATGCTTGCTGTGGTAAAGGCTGTTATGGCAAGGCGCATCAAGCGCATCTCGCTGCCATTAAAGATCCAACCAAGACTTTATCTGCTAAATTATTGGCAGATCTTAAAGCGCAAGATAAAGACATACTGCCCTTTGGCTTAGCTTTATCGAAGCACTACCACGATCAACTGCTAACGAGTCGTCCTTTATATTGGGAAGACAGCTATTTTGACAAAGAGGGCTGTCGTTCAATTGCACGTCAGCACAAAGTAGAACAATCGGAAAGCGTCGACTTCGACACCTTCCTAACAGACTACTTCGCGACAGTTTAAGCCTAAAACCTCTATCTGCCACGGAATACACGGAACAACACGGAAAAGGGAGTGTTAATGGTAAGGGCTAAAACTCGACACGGCTGTAGAGGCCATGTTAGCTGGCCAGTTTTACTTGACCACTACAATTGCGTGGCAGACATAGGCTTATTAACCAGAGAACATAATGAATCAAGACCCCCCATCACAGCCGGCTCCCTTGCGTGAGAATGAAGATTACTATATTGAAAACGGCAACTGGGTTTTTACCGCAAAATATCACCTAGATCGTGGCTACTGTTGCGGTAATGGCTGTCGGCATTGCCCTTAC
>NZ_JBQDEX010000043.1:0-19765 GCF_052084945.1 Oceanisphaera sp. | reverse complement strand
CCTCGCCGTGATGAATAGTATTAGCCCGTAGCGTGTCGGTGTAGTGGCCCCCTTTGTTCAGCTTTTACAGATCAAAATATGACGCGATAGTCGTAGCATATTAATCGGTAACAAAGGTTGATCTAGAAAGGTCACTTGCTCAGTTAACTTCAGCTTGGTAAAGCTATTAACCGCGGTTATTGGAAACAAAAAAGGCCTAGATGTATCTAGGCCGTATTATGGCTGTAAATTTATGGGGTCAATTAGCTATAAAAAGCTTCTACCGTGCCTTTTACTTTAATAAGCAACGGTTGACCGCGACGATCTAGCGCTTTTGGCGAAGATACTTTTACCCAGCCTTCGCTAATGCAATATTCATCGACGTCGAAGCGCTCTTTACCATTGAGGCGAATACCAATATTGTGCTCAAACACTTCAGCTACATGAAACGGGCTCTTTGGGTTAATTGACAGGCGATCCGGTAATGGGGGTAGCGATTTAGTATCGTTCATCATTATGACCTAAGGTAAATGAAAAGTGCGCCATTGTAGTCAATGTCGGCCTTACGCTCAACAACCACTACCTTAGGGCACTTTGTATAACCATTCGCTAGAAGTAAATTTGCGTGCCACTAATGCCTTGGCATCAGTCAGCTCTTGGGGCAGATATTGCCCATTTTGGCTTGAGTAGCATTGCGAAAAGTGATTGATAAACGCCTCAATAATGGTCGCTCTGCTAAGGCCAGTTTGGCTGCGCATAGGATCGACGCGTTTATTGGCGCTGGTAATGCCTTTATCGGAGAGCTTTTCTCGACCAGTGCGTAATATTTGCGTCATTTTGCTGGCATCAATATCAAAAGCTAAGGTGGCATGGTGCACTAACACACCATTAGCAAAGCGCTTTTGTGCCGCGCCCCCTATTTTACCTTGAGCAGAGGCAATGTCATTAAGTGGCACATAATGTGCTTTAATGCCCACTTCATTAAGAGCCCCTAGTACCCAAGCATCTAAAAACTGATAAGACTGCTCTATGCTCATGCCATCCACTAACGAGGTCGGCACGGTGAGCGAATAGGTAATGCAGTTGCCAGGCTCCATAAACATAGCTCCACCGCCCGTGACTCGGCGCACCACTTTCACTTGGGCTTGATTGGCGGCTTCCATATCCACTTCATTTTTAACGGATTGAAAAGAGCCAATCACTACCACTGAGTCATTCCAGTCCCAAAAGCGCAACGTGGGCCCCCGTAAACCGGTGGCTACCGAGTCGGCTAATACTTCATCTAATGCGGCATGCTCTATGGCGGGCAAAGTAACTGGAGCTATCACGCTAAACTGATGGTCTTGCCAGCTGCTGGCCATACCCAATGCACGGCGCACTGTGGTGGCCACGGCGGCAGCTGAAAAACCAAACATGACGACATCGTCATCTAAGGCCGCTAAAATAGCATGGGTGATTGTTTGGTGGCTTGCGGTGCGCGCCAGCCCCACTAACGCTTGGTTAATTTGGTTTAGGGCGGTATCTGGCTCTAAGAAAAAGTCACCGGATATACTGACATGGCTTAAGCAGTCTTGCGCCAGTTCAAGATCTGCCACCACCAGTTTGCCGCCGGGTACTTTATATTCACCGTGCATAATTAAACCTCCAAGATGAGAGTGATACCAATCTAAGTAAATATGTGATCTATTTTTACGTTAAGCGCTGGAGGCACAAAGATCAGTTTTTTATACTAATTTACCCCGAGCGTAGGGTCGAATTTATTCGACCTCTTTAGGCCTTGTTATGGTTTTTAGTCGATTGAAATCGACCCTACAGAAGCCATAAAACCTGATCAGTTAGTTTTCCAGATTGGTGTGAGTCTCATGTTATACCAAACACATTAAAAAGTGATCTCTTGAGGTAAGTGTCTTGCTTAATGATGTTTTTGGTCTCTTTGATTGGCATGTCGCTTGTAGCAAAAAAATAAGCCCGCCAATCTAATATTGGCGGGCTTATCTATGCCTAATACTGATGGGCGACTAAAAAACGAAGTTTAGGTGGCGGTTTTCCTCTAAGGTCAACTTACGCTTTTGCGTTAAGCCTTGGTATTTTACTTCAATGTTATAGAGCCCAGGGTCGAGCATAATAGACAAAGGAGTAGGACCATAAGGCTTGCCATTTATGTACACCATATCGCCATATTTATTACTGCGCACAATTAATGAAGAAGACTGAGCATCGCACAAATCAGCTGGCGCTTTAAGTAGCGCACAGGCCATCATTTTTCGAGGAGTAATATTGGCTCTAACGTCAACTTCAGCCATCACTGTGCCGTCTAAATTCATATTGGCCTCAGTAAAATCACGCTTAATTTCTGCTGAATACCAGTCTGGGCTCAAGTTAACTTGATCGGCTCTGCCTGCAAGCTCATTAGACAATACATTTTGATAATGATCTTTAACCCAAGCCTGCACGCGAGACTCAAGTGGATAGTCATTTAAGCAGGCAGTAATGCTTTTATTAGTAGAGCATTTAAAGTTAAACTGCTCGTTAAAATTCAACTCTCGATCCAGTACCCGCGCTATTTTTTGCACGCGCTTAATATCTTGTTCACGCTGCTGAGAAGCATATAGGGTACGCTTCCTCTCTAAATCCCGGTTTGCTCGTACCAATAACAACTGATGCGCCGCCAGCTCTTCTTTTAGTTTGTTGGCCTGTTTAGCTACTTGCTTTTCTCTTTTAGCTAATGCCGCATGCTGACTTAACAGCTCATCTAACCGCTCACGAGACAAGCTATTCAGTAGTACTTCATCCATTTCAGTACGCACTGTTTTTTTGCTGTCTTCAAGGCGAATTTTCATTGAGTCGTGTTTATTCCGCTCAATTCGCCACGCGTCATCCAGCTCTGATTTTTCTTCGCTTAACATTTCAACACGCTTAACCAGTGCCGTAATATCGGCTTTGCTAATCAGCCCAAGGTTTGCGCTTTCGCTGACAACATTTTCGCTTTCTGGTTCAGCACTTGGCGAGGTACTCGCAAAGGCATATTGGAAGGTAAGCAGGCTGGTCATAAAAAACACACCGCTTATTACATAGGCCATTGGATTTTTTAAAATACCGAACAAGCTTTTTATACACATGCTGCTCTGTGTCTCCCTTGAGCAATTTGTTTGAATTCCCATATTCGAACTCGCCTATTCCAGTAATAATGTGTGGGGTTGGCGTGCTTATAAGCACTAAATACGCATTGCAGTGACGTTTTTTGGCGAGCACTGCTTAACTTTGTCTATTTTTTAAACATTTCACTGCTATTTTTCGCATTAACGCAGTGTTGGAAGCTGTTATAAACAGAGCATTATCAAGCATAGCCAGTGCCAAAGCAAACCCTTACCCGCTTATCAGTAGTGACGCTGATAAGCGCGAGTGCGCTCTAACCCTCTTTCTAGATAGCGCCTGTCGTGACGCACTCGCTGTAGCTCTCTGGTCATAGCGCGAAGCTTTTGCCGTAAGTACTTACGCTGTGCTTTATCAGACTCTTTGCTTAAGGTGCGCTCTATTTTATCAATGTCATCCGCCACTTCTTCTATGCGCTTTGTCGCATTATATAACTGTTTGCCATCGGTAAATGCTCGTAAAAAATCTGGTGCCAGTTTGGCGGGGCACACTTGGCGATAAGCCTGCCCTTGTTGCCCTTGCAAAAAGCCATTCTCTGGCGTGCAATAATGTTTAAGGCCTTGGTTTCGCCCCTCTTTATATTGCTGAGCATTAGGCATAACGCCAACCTTAGCACACGCTTTATGGTGATTATTAAGTCGCGTGAGTGCATAACCTGAGCGTCCATCGCTAACCCCTTTTTCTAACCAATTTGCAGTTAGGCACTCTTGCTCTGTCATACTGGCACAACCACTGAGTACCATAACAGCACTCACGGACAAGAGCGCCCATTTGAGTTGTTTGATCCTGTTAATAACGCAAAAAATCCCTTTCTCGTTTAATAATCGCATTACTTCTCCTTAAGCTCACACTAACAGCACTTAGACTAGGCACTATCAAAAGGTTGGCATAACCTATCAGATTAACAGTTATATTAGACCTATGCGCCGGCAAGCCAAGGAAGCAGGGTCTGATTTAAAAATGTGCGGCCGGTTTCAGTAAATAAAAACAAAATACCAGCAACATTCACAGCCACTGTTACTTTATAAAAAGACTGAAATTCTTGTTTAGTCGATTTATGACGTAATAAGCGTTGGGCGATAAAAGCCCCAGGCCAGCCGCATAAAAAAGCAAACACATGTAGCGTGCTTTCTTTGGTGCGCCAACGGCCACTTTCCGCTGCAGACTTATCAATACCGTAGGCCACAAAGGTGACTGTACTCATCACAATAAAGGCACTTACAAGTATGAGTGGTAAATGCCCTATTAGCGAAAACAGTAAGATACAGGCACAAAAACATCCTGTAAATATAGCTTCAAGTGTTCGGTTGCTGCTCACGTTATGCGCATTATTGTTATGGACAAAAGAGCGATAGGTAGGTATTTGCTGTACATCATCTGCAAAATGTACACATTCAGCTTTATACCTATGGTGACTTTCTTTAACTAATTCATAATCAATAACGTCACCGTTAACCGGCCTTCGGGCACAAGAAATAAATGACTTAATGTGCACAAAAGCACGCTGACCTCCGGTAAGAGGGTCAACAAAGCCAAAACCTTTATCATCATGCCAGTTTAATATTTTACCTTGCATCCTCATGTGCGTTCTCTAATGTTTTAGCCATTGGCATCCATGCATAGGGGAATATGTAATACCTATCTAAGTAAAAATGTGATCTGATTTAACGCTGGATACTCGAGGCAATAGAGTCACCTCCCACGACACGCCACTGGGCTAGCCATCTTTGCTGTGTAACAACTGCGAATATTCACTGGATATTCGTTTTATTACCCAGCAAAGATACACGCCAGCAAGCTGGCCCATCGGGGCTCGGGAAATGCCATCCCTGGCATTGTCACGGTCGTGGGAGCCGATCTCTGTTGCCTCTCCTTACGCACCGAGTTGTCAGCAGATTGCACCCACAGGCGACTCCGTAGCATAGGAACGAATGAAGGGATCTTCTCCACCGACCATCACATGACAAGGATGTCATGTGTTTGAGCGCCACAGGGAGGTGCTTGCAGCGTGTCGGTGGAGGAGGCCCTTTGTTCGGCCTGTACTGTGAAGCTAAATAGATCAGCTAGTTTTCCAGATTGGTGTAATTCAAAATGAGCGTCAACAGCACAAAATGGTGCCTGTTCGCTTAATTATCTCGGCATTATAGGTAAATTATTGTAAAAATTGAACATTGAAAGAGTCGTTACCGCGCACATTATGTTCAACGCTCTTGAAAACGTGACCGTGCTTTGGTTAGCTAATGGCATTGATATTGATCGCCCTGACTCAAATACGCTTTTTTATCAACAAGGCTAACTATGCTGCACAACATTGATTTTTCAGCACTTTACCAAGAGCATATGGCTCGCAGTGGCAGAAAGCCAAGCCGACCCAGTCGCTGGGATGCCAAAGCTGAGAGTATGCGTACTCAAGTATTAAATAGCGAGTATGCCCAACAATTTGTGAGCCATGTTCAGTCTAGCCCACAAGACACCCTATTAGATGTGGGCTCAGGCCCTGGCACCATAGGGCTGGCCTTGGCGCCACAGGTAAAACAGGTATATTGCCTAGATTATAGTCCAGGCATGTTAGCCGCTATGGAGCTGAACGCCAAAGAGCAGCAGTTAACCAATGTGAGCCCTATTTTGGCCTCATGGGAAGATGACTGGTCTGCACTGCCACGCTGCGATATTACTGTGGTGTCGCGCGCCAGCATAGTGGCCGATATAGAGCAAGCCATCCGTCAGCTCCATTTAGTGACTCATAAGCGCATTTATCTCACACAATTAGTGGGTGGCCGTTTTAGTAGCCCAGAAATAGCGCGGCTGTTACACAGACCCGACACCAGTTTTCCTGATCATATGTATCTTATTAACCTGCTTTATCAGCAGCATATTTACCCCACACTAAATTATATAAGCGCCCCCAGTCACCTTGCCGGTGCAGGCAGTTGTGACGAGTTTATTGATAAGGTTGCTCAGCGGTTTGGCCCATTAAGCACTCCAGAGCAACAGCGCTTAACCACTTGGTATAATGATGATCCTGCTTATGCTCAACAAGGCGGTGAGCCACAGCGATGGGCGCTATTAAGCTGGTCGCCGCCGCGCCATCCATAATAATACCAATCTGTAAAACTAACTGATAAAAGTTGTTCGCCACGGAACCCACAGAAGAACACGGAACAATAGAGATAAGATCTGAAAAAGACTTTATAGGGTAAGAGCCAAACACCCAACTATTTGTAGGGGAGCCCTTACCATTAGCAGTATTTAATTCGTTGTCACTTTTCGCTCTTGCCTTTTTCCGTGTCTTCCGTGGGTTCCGTGGCAAAAGTAGCCCTTAGTTTTTTACTTAATATAAACTGGCCATATACTTACTTAGATTGGTATAAGGAAACTCCATGACTGACCCTGTAATAATAGACGGCCCCGCTTTGCAACCAGAGCAGCTGATTGATATTGAGCCACACCAGCAATCTTGGCAGCTAATTTGCGATCAAGTCATGGGAGGCCTGTCTGAAGCGCGCTTACTGACTCAAGATGATAACGGTTTGCCAAGCCATTGTTTGGTGGGTCGCACTCGTTTAGAAAATAATGGCGGTTTTGTGCAAATAAAGCAGAATATTCAGCCACAATGGTTAGCCGCCAGTTATAGCGGCGTGTTTATTGAGCTGCGTGGTACTCAGCATCAATATAATGTGCACCTTAAAACACAGCAGCTCACGAAACCTTGGCAATCATTTCGTCACACCTTAACGGTTAGCCCACAGTGGACGCGTTTTCATCTTCCTTTTGCGCAATTTCAGCCCCACCGTACTGAGGCCGCGTTATTCGTGCCGCATATCACCAGTATCGCCGTGGTGGCAATTGGCGAAGCGTTTGATGTAAACGTATGTGTACGCCGAGTCGGTTTTTATACCCATGAGCAAAGCTAACTGAGCAAGCTCTTTGGCAACAAAACCCGCACCCCCACCGAGTACGCATCTTTATGCCGTTTGCTTAAGCACAAAGTCAATGGCGGCACTTATGGCGGCCACCTGAGCGGCATTACATTGCTCAGGCGTGGCACTGGGGCTGTCTGGGTAGACTTCAGTGGTGGTTTTATAGCGTGCCGCCGTCATACCGGCACAGAGCCCAAGTTGGGTCAGCGGATATTGGATAACCCCCTTAGCCACCACCTTTGAGCCAATGATCTCGCCCTGTTCATCTGCAGGCGCAATGTGAGTGACTTTTTCTACCGCACTAATAATGGCTTGCTGAAATTCAGGTTGGGGCTGTTCACTATCATCCACCAAGTAAAAGCCATCAGGAATACTGCCCGGCACAAAGGGACTGCCATCCCGTGCGGCTAATGCCGGACGATATTCACTTTCATCGGTATCGGTCGTTTCGTGTAAATCAATATGCATCACCACCTGCTCACGTATTGGCGCGATCAAGCGCATCAGTGCCGCCGATTCTGCAGCAGGGCTGGGTTCAAAAAATGAGCGGTTAGGATCAACGGCATGAGCATTCCAACGGTGAATACGCTCATACGCCCAAGGGCTAACACAAGGAACCACCAACACATTCACCAGCCCCCTATAGCGCTTGGCATCTTGCGCTAAAAACTGTAACGCGCCTTGTACGCCACTGGTTTCATAGCCATGTACACCGCCGGTAATTAACACCACAGGCAAATCGGCTTGCCATGGCCGACTGTACAGCGCCATTAACGGCAACGCCTGTGGCTCATCATTCAGCTCACCGTATTGTTGCACATCAAAATCCGCTGCTAGGTGCTCAATAACGCTTAACACTTCTTTATGATAACTGCGTTGCTGTATTTGCTGGGCTCGCCACTGAGCACGTTCAGCATCCCCCCAAGCCAAGCCGGGTGTACCAATGGGATAGGTGTTCATCGCATTTTCCCCTTTAAGATCGAAAAAACCACACTGGGTTATACAGTGAATAGTGTCTACAAGAGATGATGCAAGTTGTTTGCATTAAGTGAAAAAGTAAGGAGGGTATTGAATATTGGAGGTGGCCACCGCCAGCCACATCCCGGCACTCGAAGATTCCTGCTCTGGCTGCTCCCTTCCGGGCCTGACCTGGTAAACAAGATTCCGATGCGGGAGGACCAACGGGGCCACCATCGAAGAAAGGCCAGTGTAGCAAAGATAAGAGCGAATGCAATCTCTGGTTAACTGTTTGCGCACTTATTAATCGACTCTGTTTACAGCATTAACCTAAGTCGCTAAAACGGAAACACCAGCGGCACTAATAAGATCACGCTGATGGAATATAACAAGCTTACCGGCAGCCCGGCTTTGAGGTAATCGGTCATGCGATAACGCCCCGATGAGTAAACCATTAAGTGGGTTTGATAGCCAAATGGAATAATAAAACAGGCGCTGGCGCCAAAAGCGACCGCCATAATAAAAGGCATAGGATCGGCGCCAAAGGCGCTGGCGGTTGATAAGCCAATAGGAAACACCAAGGCGGCAGCGGCATTATTGGTCACTAACTCGGTTAGCATTAAAGTGAGTACAAAGACCCCAATAAAGGCACCGTATACGCCGTAGCCATTGCAGATGCTGCGCACCACATCGGCAATCACTTGCGCCCCACCCGAGCTATCTAGCGCCTTGGCAATAGTAAGAGCTGAGCCAATAATAAGCCATAATTCAAAGGGAAAACGCTGGCGTAATTCGCTGAGTGTTAGCACCCGCGTTACCAACAAGAGCGCCAGCAACACCAGTAAGCCGTTTAATAACGGCACCACATTAGCGGCAGCTAACGCAATGACGGCGCCAAAGCCACAAAAAGACAGCAAACTTTGCCGCCTTTGCAGCTTAGGGCGCTGCAAAGTACTACTGAGTACATGAAAATTACGGTCGATATTAGGCTGCTCTTTAAAATCGGGCCCCACCGCCAGCAATAAGCTATCACCCACACGCAACGGGATCTGCCCTAATTGTCCGGTTAAGCGCCGCTTACCACGGCGAATACCGACAACACCGGCATTAAATAAGCTTCTAAAATCCACTTCTCGCAGTGTACGTTTGGGCAATTCAGACTCATGGCTGATCACCACTTCCACCAAGTTAGAAGCCAATAAACGATCGGCCTGATCGCCAAATAATTGCAAACCAGTAAAACGCTGCAGCGCTTGTACCTTTTCCACTTCACCGGTAAAAACCAAAATATCGCCCTGCTCTAGCACTTCGTCTGGCGAAACTGGGCTGAGTAATCGGTCGTGGCGCACCACTTCGAGTAAGAATAAGCCATTTAAATGCCGTAGTTGGTTATCTTCTATGCTTTGGCCTATAAGGGGGGAGTTGGCCATCACTTGCGCTTCTAAAAAATACGATTGCGCGGCATCTTTATCCAATGCCTGATGCCGAGGAAGACTACGAGTGCTAAACAGCAGCCCTCCCATGCAAATTAATGCCACCGGCAAGCCAACCAAGGTAAATGCAAACATGCCCAGAGGCGGTAATCCGGCATTAATCACAAACGAATTGATCACCAAATTGGTCGATGTTCCGACCAAGGTGGTAATACCGCCTAAAATAGACGCATAAGATAATGGAATAAGCAGGCGTGAGGCAGGAATATGCCGCTGACGCGCAATGACACCCAATAAAGAGCCCACCACAGCAGTGTTATTTAAAAAAGCCGATAAAAACGCCGTTACCCCCATTAACCGTAAGCTGGCCATCGACTCTCGGCCTTTAAGTAAGGCATTCGATACATTATCCAGCAACGGGGAACGCTCTAGCGCCAACGAAACCAGCATAAGTACGATTAAGGTAATAAGGGCCGAATTAGAAAAACTACTCAACAAGGCTTGCTGTCCTGTTACCCCCAACAGCACTAAACCGACGGCCCAACTGGTGAATAACACAGACGCAGACACACGACCTTGGACAAGCAATGCTAACAAAACTCCGATGGATGCTAATACCCAATATGCTGTCATATATAACCACTCGCTCTTTAGCAGGACTATCATTGTACCCATATATCAAATAAACTGGATATATAAATCATCTAGAACATTTAGTTATTAGCATAATCCATCATTGAGGGTGATATCACTAATGAACTTGACACATCTGCAACGGCTTGAGGCCGAAAGTATTCACATCATGCGCGAAGTAGTAGCAGAGGCCGACAACCCGGTTATGCTCTACTCTATTGGTAAAGACAGCGCTGTTATGCTGCATTTGGCCATGAAAGCCTTTTACCCTTCTCTGCCGCCGTTTCCGCTACTGCATGTGGATACCCGATTTAAGTTTCGCGAAATGTATACCTTTCGTGATCAAATGGTGGAAAAGCTGGGCCTTAAGTTACTGGTGCACACGAATCCCGAAGCCATTGAACAAGACATTAGCCCCTTCACCCATGGCTCTGCTATTCATACCGATGTCACTAAAACCGAAGGCTTAAAGCAAGCGCTGGATAAGTATGGCTTTGATGCCGCCTTTGGCGGCGCGCGCCGCGATGAAGAAAAATCCCGTGCTAAAGAGCGTATTTTTTCATTTCGTACCGAACAGCATCGTTGGGATCCTAAAAACCAGCGCCCTGAGCTGTGGAAGCTCTATAACGCCCGCAAGCACAAAGGCGAGTCAATGCGCGTCTTTCCATTGTCTAACTGGACAGAGCTGGATATTTGGCAGTATATCCACTTAGAAAACATTCCGATTGTCCCGTTATACCTAGCAGCACCTCGCCCAGTGGTTGAGCGTGATGGCACCTTGATTATGGTAGATGACGAGCGTTTGCCACTAGAAGAAGGCGAAGTGCCCATGATGAAGAATGTGCGCTTTAGAACTCTAGGCTGTTATCCACTGACCGGTGCTGTTGAGTCACAAGCCACCACCTTGCCAGAGATTATTCAAGAGATGCTGCTCACTAAAACTTCTGAACGCCAAGGCCGCATGATCGATCACGACTCAGCGGCGTCTATGGAGAAAAAGAAACAAGAAGGTTATTTCTAAGGCGCGAAGCGCCGTAGAAATAACCTGCTGTACGTCCTACGCTTTACGTTACACGTTAAAGCAAGTTGGGAATGACAGCATGAACTTTGAGAAGTTACGCGTATGGAAGCTATCAGCTCGGTTATCGGCAGAGTTATACAAGGGACTAAGAGAGTTAAAGGACTTTGGTTTTCATAGCCAAATAACACGTTCCGGACTCTCTATACCCAGTAATATTGCTGAAGGTATGTCGCGCTTCTCGTATAAAGACAAACGCCATTTTCTGATAATAGCTCGCGGCTCTTGCGCTGAGTTACGTACGCAAATTTATATTGGCATCGATATAGGATATATCGATGAGCTATTAGGTCGACAATGGTTACAAGATACTCGTGACATCTCAGCCATGCTGCATGGGTTAATAACGAGTTTAGACAATGAACAGAGCGCCGAGAGTTAACGGTTTTAACGGTCGGCTTACGGCGTATCGCGTACCGCTGCGAAGGACAAAAAATGAACGACACAACGTTACTTGAAACGAATATTGAAGAATACCTGAAGGCGCATGAGCGCAAGAGTTTACTGCGTTTTATTACTTGTGGCAGTGTGGATGATGGCAAAAGTACCTTAATTGGTCGCTTGTTGTTTGAATCTAAAATGCTGTTTGAAGATCAGCTAGCCGCTATGGAAGCGGATTCCCAAAAGTGGGGTACCCAAGGTGAAGATATGGACTTTGCCTTGTTAGTCGATGGTTTAGCCGCTGAGCGCGAACAAGGTATTACCATTGATGTGGCTTATCGTTTTTTTGCCACTGAAAAGCGTAAATTTATTGTCGCCGATACCCCAGGCCATGAGCAGTATACTCGTAACATGGTCACCGGCGCTTCTACTGCCGATGCGGCCATTTTAATGGTCGATGCTCGCAAAGGTATTTTGACTCAAACTCGTCGCCACAGTTATTTAATGTCTTTGTTGGGTATTCGCAACATTGTAGTGGCCATTAACAAAATGGACTTGGTGGACTATTCACAAACACGTTTTGACGAAATAGTGGCAGAGTACGGCCAGTTTGCTGAGCAGCTAGGCTTAACAAATGTTACCTATTTGCCGCTATCGGCGTTTAAAGGCGACAATATTGTCACTAAAAGTGCCAATACGCCTTGGTATTCTGCGCCTAAGTACTCAGGTACCACCTTGATGGAGTTTTTAGAAACCGTCGAAATTAATGACGCCCATATGCAAAGTGCGCCTTTTAGATTGCCGGTGCAGTGGGTTAACCGCCCAAATCTCGATTTTCGGGGCTTTTCGGGCACCATTACTAGCGGCGTGGTAAAACCAGGCGATCGCATTCGCGTCCAGCCGTCGGGCAAAGAAAGTGAAGTGGCGCGTATTGTCACCTACGACGGTGATTTAGAACAGGCCATTGCTGGTCAGTCAGTGACCTTAACACTGAAAGATGAAATTGATATTTCGCGGGGGGATGTGATTTCTATTGCACAGGCGCCTGCAGAAACCGCCGATCAGTTTGAAAGTACGCTGGTGTGGATGAACGAGGCCGCCCTGCTGCCCGGTCGCCCTTACTTACTAAAAGTGGGTACCCAAACCGTTACCGCCAGTGTTACCGACATAAAATATCAGGTTAACGTTAATACCCTAGAACAAACTGCGGCTAAGCAACTTGAGCTTAACGGTATTGGGGTGTGTAATTTAAGCCTAGACCGTGCCATTGCCTTTGATGATTATAAAACCAACAAAGATACCGGCGGCTTTATTTTAATTGACCGATTAAGCAACACCACAGTGGCCGCAGGCATGCTGCACTTTGCCTTGCGCCGCAGCCAAAACATTCATTATCAACATGTGGATGTGAATAAAGAAGCCCGAGCACAAACCAAAGGCCAAACGCCAAGCGTGTTGTGGTTTACGGGGTTATCGGGTGCGGGCAAGTCAACCATTGCCAACTTGGTTGAGAAAAAGCTGCATGCCTTGGGTAATCACACTTACCTGCTTGATGGCGATAACGTACGCCACGGCTTAAATAAAGACTTGGGCTTTACCGATGCCGACCGCGTAGAAAACATTCGCCGTGTGGGTGAAGTATCTAAGTTAATGGTTGATGCCGGTTTAATTGTACTCACCGCGTTTATTTCGCCGTTTAAAGCCGAGCGCCGTATGGCCCGCGAACAATTAGCTGAAGGTGAGTTTATTGAGGTGTTTGTTGATACGCCGTTAGCCATTGCCGAAGAGCGTGATGTAAAGGGCTTATATAAGAAGGCGCGCCGCGGTGAGTTGAAAAACTTTACCGGTATCGACTCGGCCTATGAAACCCCAGAAGCACCTGAAATTCATTTAGATGCCGCTAAGCTCAGTGCCGATGAAGCCGCTGATATAGTAATAGCAGAGTTACGCAAGCGTGGCATTATTCACGGCTAAGTCGTGTGATATAGGTAATATAGCAAAAGGAGCCGCAAGGCTCCTTTTATATTGCTAACATCGCGCTTTTAGGGCGCAGTATCCTAACAGTCACGTATCTGTTATCTACCTACCGTAATTATTCGACTGTGCTGGCTTGCTCAACTTTGGTGATTAACTCTGCCCAAAAAGATTCGACCAAAGCTTGATCTGCACTATTGAGTTCGCCGTTTAAAATAGCTTGGTTTAGGCTGCTGTTAACCCGTGCTTTTACATCTCGCACGTGATTACGACCGTCTATTTCGCACTGCGCAACTGATAATGTAATGTGCCCACGCAAATACCCACCAGCAAAAAGTTGATCTTCCGTTGCTGTAGCAATGCTGTCATCAATATCGGTTAGCAAAAGCCGTTCAAATTCAAAAATATTCATGATTACGCCTCATATCCCAGGTGTCACCCGCCCATAACTGTGTTGTTAAACCAGTAACAAGCACCACTTGGCCGATGCCGTGACGCTCGGGCTTATTAGGGTTAAATTTAAAGTTTTCATTCTGTTAGACAATGTAGCTTGGGCTACTTATCTAGTGCTGTGCAGTTTACAGGATTTACAATCAATCTGCTGATAGAAACTGTTCTCATTGCCAAACAAAATTTTTAGCCCCCAGCCCTGCTAGAGAATGAAGTGCTCGGCTGTTAACGCAGCTTGGCCATAATGGGCTTGTAGCGCAGACATTAACTGTTGGGTTCGCACATTAAACCCACCATGTACGTAGTTTAATGCTTGCGCATGTACCAAAGCTTTAAACTGGTGGCGATCTGGCTCTACTGTGCCATTTAGATTGTCACAACTCACATTAAAGTGAAAACCGCAGCACAATGACAATGCCCACTCAATGGCTTGAGGCTTAATTTCTACCGTTTCAAATTCATGCTGCTGGGCATCATCTCGGCCATCTGGGCAATACCAATAGCCATAATCTTCTTGCAGCCGACGTGCCTCACCGGCCATCAGCCAATGGGCCATTTCATGTAAAGCGCTGGCAAAGTAACCATGGGCAAACACAATGCGATGGTAATCACAGTCTTGATCAGCCGGCAAGTAAATAGGCTCATCATGACCGCGCACCAAGCGCGTATTATGACTGTTAGCAAAACAGTGGTTAAACACCGCTATCAGATCAGAATAGCAAAATGACATTACACGGCCTTTAATATTAAGAATAAGAGCAGCTGGAAGCTGGAAGCTCGAAGTAAGAGAGCTAATAGAAGAAGCCACAACCGGCGGTTACGGCCTCCTCAAGTCAGATATTTAGTTTTATCTGACGGCTTAGCTTCCCGCTCCCACTTGGCCTTATTTAGCGCAGTTTAGGGGTTTGGGTGAACACGTCTGCGTTTTGGCCCCGATTTAGCATTAAGTGATCTAGCAACACAATGGCCAACATGGCCTCAGCAATGGGCACCGCACGAATGCCCACACAAGGGTCGTGGCGGCCACGGGTCACCAACTCAGCTGCATCACCTTGGGTATCAATGGTTTGCCCTGGTACGGTAATGCTAGAGGTCGGTTTAAGCGCTATGCTGGCCACTATGTCTTGGCCACTTGAAATACCGCCTAAAATGCCGCCGGCATGGTTACTGGCAAAGCCGTCGGGTTGCATTTCGTCACGGTGTTCAGAGCCTTTTTGCTCAATAACATCAAAGCCGTCGCCTATTTCAACACCTTTTACCGCATTAATGCCCATCAGCGCATGGGCAATATCGGCATCAAGGCGATCAAAGACTGGCTCACCTAACCCAACCGGCACACCTTGTGCCACCACTTGAATCTTGGCACCAATGGAGTTGCCTTCTTTTTTCAAGTCGCGCATGTATTGATCAAGATCGCCTAACTTATCGGCATCAGCAAAAAAGAACGGATTGGTTTCAATCAGGCTTTTATCAAACGCTTCAGCTTTAATCGGGCCCAGTTGCGTTAGGTGGGCAAAAATAGCCACGCCGTACTTGGCCAAAGCCTTTTTGGCAATCGCTCCTGCGGCAACGCGCATGGCGGTTTCGCGGGCAGAAGAGCGGCCACCACCACGGTAATCACGAATACCGTATTTTTGATGGTAGGTATAATCGGCATGTCCTGGGCGAAACAAGTCTTTAATATTGGAGTAATCTTTAGAGCGTTGATCGGTATTTTCAATCAATAAGCCAATAGAGGTGCCCGTGGTTTTACCTTCAAATACGCCACTTAAAATTTTAACCACATCCCCTTCTCGGCGCTGGGTAGTAAAGCGCGATGTGCCGGGCTTGCGCCGGTCAAGATCATGTTGCAAATCAGCTTCGCACAGCTCAATGCCCGGCGGCACGCCATCTACCACGGCACCTAAGGCAATGCCATGGCTTTCACCAAAAGTTGAAACTCGAAAAAGGGTACCAATACTGTTCCCTGCCATAAGTGATTTCCTTTTAAATAATTAAAACTGTTGCTGAAATGGCGCTAAATCACGACGATTGATCACACACACACCATGACCACCATGCTCAAAATCAATCCAGGTTAGGGGCAAGTCTGGATAAGCCTCTTGCATATGAACTTGGCTATTGCCCACTTCTAACACTAACAGGCCATCGTCTGATAAAAAGTCGCAGGCCTGAGCCAGTAACCGGCGTGTAAAATCGAGGCCATCAAACCCTGATGCTAATGCCAGCTCTGGCTCGTGCTGAAACTCTTCAGGCAGGTCACTCATGTCTTCTTCATCCACATAGGGTGGATTGACCACAATTAAATCATATTTATCGCCACTGGGCAGTGCCGAAAAAATATCAGACTCAATGGGCGTGACTTGGTGCTCTAGCCCGTGGTTATGAATGTTGATTTCTGCCACATCTAACGCATCACGAGAGATATCGAGCGCATCCACTTCTGCATCAGGAAAGCTGTGCGCGAGTGCAATAGCAATACAGGCTGAACCTGTGCACAAGTCCATGATACGCTTAGGCTCCAGTGCTAGCCAAGGGGCAAAGCGCGCGTCAATTAACTCGGCTATAGGGGAGCGGGGAATAAGCACACGCTCGTCTACATAAAACTCATACCCGGCAAACCAAGCGGTATGGGTAATATAGGGCGTAGGAATACGCTGCTCAACGCGCAGTTTTAGGGCATCGAATAATAAAGCCCGCTCCTGGGTTAGCAAACGAGCGTTTTGAATTTGTGGCGGACACCCTTGTGGCAGGTGCAGTAAGGGCAAGATTAATTGCACGGCTTCGTCCCATGCATTATCGGTGCCGTGGCCATAAAACAGGCCAGCTTGTTGAAAGTGACTCACGGAATAACGCAGCCAGTCGCCTATTGTGTGCAGCTCTATGAGTGCTTCTTCATTAAAAAGCGTGTCCAAAACCCCTCCGCCTCGTTAAGATGGCTATTTTTGATAATCAGATATTACGGAATTACACTCATGACCCCCACCTCTTTCTCAGAAGATGATGATCACGCGCTCTTTACAGCAGCGGTGCAGGGTGTCCGCAAATTAAAGCAGGATACCATAAGCCCGCACCGTTCGCCGGTCAAGGTGAAAGCACGGCTGCAAATGGTACGCAAAGATAGGGCCGAAGCGCACCCTTTTTCTGATGTTTATGAACCTTATTTAGATCAAGAAGGGCCCACCCGCTATCGTGAGCCTAATACTTCTGCTTATGAGCTAAAAAAGTTACGCCGCGGTGATTATCCCCCCGAGTTCTTTTTAGACTTACACGGCCTAACGCAAGAACAGGCTAAAGAAGAAATTTCGGCTTTATTATTAGCCGCTAAGCGCCAGCACGTACAATGTGTATCTATTATGCATGGCCACGGTAAAAATATTTTAAAAAAGAAGCTGCCAATGTGGCTAGTGCAGCACCCGCAAGTGTTAGCTTTTCATCAAGCTACTCGAGGTTGGGGTGGCGACGCCGCTTTGTTGGTTTTATTAAGAATTGAGCCTTAAAAAAATAAGCGTGCTGATGGACGAGATCTATTGCTTGGCCTGTACAGAGAAGCTAATAACTCAGTTAGCTTCTCTGTTTGTTAGCAGGCCTCATTGAGGAGCGTTACTGGTTTTTTAATGCTTGAAGATGAGGTCAATAATGGCTTTGAATATTATGCGGCCCAGTTAACCATTCAAATATTCCACCATGCCCTTGACCAAAAGACACTTTAGCAATGCCAGAGGTCACAAAAATAGGCGCCATAATCGCTGGGCATAAACTTTCTACTAACAAACCTACCATAGGCATGTGACTGATAACTAAAACATTATTGTTTGAACTAACATCTGCGTAAGCCAATAATAAGCTAGCTGCTATATCGGCATCGGCATCTGGCGTTAGCTCACGACAGTTTTCTATCACTGCCCCCGGAATATACTTTGCGAGCTGTTGCCAGGTTTGACTAGTGCGCAAATAAGGGCTTACAAGCACACAATCAAACGTTGGCACTTGAGCGGAAAGCCACTCTGCCATTAAGCACACTTCACTCTTACCTTGGTCGGTTAGCGGGCGTAGCGCATCTGTAGATGCTTCAGGCACCGCTTGCCCATGACGCATGATAAAGATATTCATCTCCACCTCACTTTAGGCGAACCTGACATTTTCAACGGCGGGCATCATACCCCTGCTGGGCATCGCGCTCAAGGTTAGGCTGCGCTCTTTGTCAAATACACTAGCAACAAAGAACATTCAGCTTTACGTAAAGCATACAACACATCACGGATGGCAGTGCTTGAGGGCCATTTAGAGTTGTGTATTTTACCTGAATAATGGCCAAAAAAAACTGGCCATAAAGACCAGTGAAAAACATATAAATAACTGAAGTGCAAATAATACCAGGTAACAGAACGTTAGTGACGACTGACTTCTTCTAACGCTCTTCCACCATACGTCAGTGAGCAGACCATGCGTTGATCTCAGTCAATAAAAGTGCCGTTAACATCGTCGCTTGCCTAACCAACTCAACAGCAAGCAGGCACCCACTGATAAGCCTATAAACCCCAATAAAAAAAGCAATGGCATGGCAGAATAATCCCATACCTGCCACAATAACGTTTCTAATATACTCATAAAATAGACCGCCAAGTACAGAAATAACTAGGTATAAAAACCTATGCAGTAGCCTGTTAACACCATCAGATTACCATAACGCCCCACGCTCTGTTAACGGCTCCCCCCTCCTTCATCAGTAAAATTGATAAACAAACTCAAAAAGTTCAATTTTAATTAATTTGTTATACGTCATACACTGCCTGCATATTGCAATAAGGAATATCGTTATGCTTAAACTGTTAAAAGGCTTGGGGCTGGCTGTAGCCTTGTCTGCCACCAGTATTATGCTGGCTAAAGTGCTGGACTCCAGTATAAGTCCGCTTATCTATGCGATTGTGCTCGGCTTAGTAGTGGGCAACGTGATCCCTAAACTTGCCCATGGCAGCTGGCAACCCGGTCTGGATTTTTGTAAGAAAAGGCTACTGCGGTTAGGCGTCGCTTTTTATGGTATTCACATTACAGTGCAGCATATTGCAAGCGTAGGTGCCGGCGCACTGGTGGTGGATGTCATTATGCTCGCTTCTACGCTAGGGCTAGGCTATGTGTTGGGTAAGCGCTGGTTAGGCTTAGACACCCCCACCAGCTTATTAGTCGGCGCAGGCTCTGCTATTTGTGGTGCCGCCGCAGTACTGGCCACTGAGCCTGTAGTGCGGGCCAAGCCACAGCAAACTACAGTTGCGGTGGGCACTGTGGTTATTTTTGGCACCCTTGCCATGTTTATATACCCGCTTTTATACCCCTTATTGGGAATGACCAAAGCCGCCATGGGTATTTATACCGGTGCTACCATACATGAAGTGGCACAAGTGGTCGCAGCCGGCGAAGCCATGGGATCGGATGTGGCACAAACGGCGGTGATCACCAAGTTAACGCGGGTCATGATGCTAGCCCCAGTTTTAGTATTATTAGGTCATTGGCTCAGCCGCAGCAGTGACGCTGGAGCCGTGCGGGCACCTCAACCTTGGTTTGCGTATGGTTTTATTTTGGTGGTGGTGATTAATTCAGTCGTTTCCCTGCCAACGGCATGGGTAGACACCATTAAGTATTTAGATAGCTGGGCGCTTACTATGGCAATGGCCGCTTTGGGGCTAAGCACCCATTTAAGTGAGTTAAAGTCGGTGGGGTGGAAACCCATGGCACTGGGTGCGATATTATTTTTACATTTAATAGGCACCGGCTTTCTGGTTACCCAACTGGCCACCACTTGGTTTTAA
>NZ_JBQDEX010000042.1:0-19828 GCF_052084945.1 Oceanisphaera sp. | reverse complement strand
CCACGGAACCCACGGAACAATAGAGATAAGATCTGAAAAAGACTTTATAGGGTAATAGCCAACCCCCCAACTATTAGTAGGGGAGCCCTTACCATTAGCAGTATTTGAGTCGTTGTCACTGTTCGCTCTTGCCTTTTTCCGTGTCTTGCGTGGCAAAAATAGTCCTTAGTTTTTTACTTAATACAAACTGACCATATACTTACTTAGATTGGTATTAGATTAGAGAATGCGTTTTTTTGTCTAGTTAATTTATTCAAAGTATGGCTACACTAAGTCAGCACAGGGTGTTAATTGGCTTATTATCTGGTGAAGGATACAGAATGACCGACACTCATCTTTGGCAATTGATGCAGGCGCAAGACTATGTTTGCCCGTCACCGGCAACACTGACGCGCTTTCAACAATTATGGCGGAAAATATTGCGTGTTTTTGGACGAGAGGGCACAGAACAAATAGACAGTAATAGCAATGAAGAGTTAGCTTCGCATCACAGCTTTGATCACAGTGCGGCGGTCAGTGCCATGACGCATTGTCTGGCTAACTGGATGACAGATGCAAAATGTGAGGCGATTTTTTTACTTGACCCTCCCTTTAGTGGTACGGCTGCGATTGCTCGAGATTGGACCTGGCAACAAGGGTGGGCATTGGTGACTCCGCCCTCGATGGCGCAAATACAAGATGTGGATGTTGATGGCTGGTGGCAGCAGCAAGACGTGCATCATAGTGCTTGGTTGATTGATGATTTAGCACGTTTTTTCTTACGCAGCAGCGATGGCTTACGTTTTATTCGAGTGTTACTGCCAAGGTTGCTACAAGGAGATTTTGGCCAAGGTTTGGTTGTTTGTGATAGCTGGACTTTTGCTTTTTTGCGTCGTATTTGGCCCCTTAACTTACCGCGCGTGTATTGTTTTGCTCCTGCTAGTGCTGAGTTATTGCAATCTTTAGGGGCTAAAGGCCACCATCGGCAACTAACACGCGTAGTAGGCGAGGCGAGGGGAAATGTGGGGGTGGCGCTATCTTTATGGTCATGCCAGGTAAACTCAGAGCAGCAACCTCTTACGTTACCAGCACAAGCCGATGACAAAACAGGGTTTATTTTATACGCATTACTGGTGCACCGAGGATTAACTGGGAAGCGACTTCAAGAGGTGTTGTCAACGCTTGCTGCTGATGAGCTGAATGTTCAATTATTACGCTTGGCGCAGTTTGGCATAGTGGAGCCTGATGGTGAGTATTGGCGCTTAAACGTAGGTGGTTATTTACTGGCGCGTGAGTTTTTGGCTGAGCGAGATTATTTACTGGATGATTTTTAACGGGCGGTGAGTATGGATCCTAAACGTTTTATTGGCTTATTCCGAGAGCTTACAACCGACATCATACTTGAAGCTATATGGGTTGTGGTGATAGCCGTGCTCTTGATTTGGCTAACGCAGCGCATATTACCTTGGCTCGCTAGCCAGCTGCATAGTCAGCGCCGGTTATTTGTGCTGGCCTTGATCCCCACGTTTCGCATTTTAGTTATAGCCGGCGCTATACTTTGGATAATTCCATTATTTATTGAATTAACCGTACAAAATACGATCGCTATTTTAAGTGTAACCGGCCTAGCAATCGGCTTTGCGCTAAAAGATTACGTCAGTAGTCTATTAGCCGGTGTGGTTTCTGCATACGAAATGCCCTACCGACCAGGTGATTGGGTTGAAGTTGAAGGTCATTACGGTGAAGTGAGACATATCGGCATACGGGTGGTAGAAATAGTCACTCCACAAGATACGGTTATTTTTATTCCCCATCAAAAGATATGGACTGGGCTTATTCATAATGCCAATAATGGCGGTGCCAGTTTAATGTGTGTGGTTAACTTTTACCTAACCCCCGATCACAATGCTAATGAGGTGCGCCGAGTGCTAGAAGATGTGGCGCTATCTAGTCCTTATTTAAAACTAAGCCAACCTGTGGTGGTGCTATTAGAAGAGCAACCTTGGGGCACGCATTATCGTATTAAAGCTTATCCTATGGACCCACGACAGCAATTTCTATTTATGTCTGACTTAACGGCTCGTGGTAAAGACAGCTTACGTAATATGCCCGTCAACTTTGCTCGTGTCTCTACCGAGCAATCAATGGATGTTAGCCGCGCTTGAGCGGCGTGGTGTTGCGTTAAACGTACATTAGGTGGTGACTATATCGCTCAGGCGCTAAATGAAACCAATCATTTTTACGGAGCTAAATACAGTGCAGTAAAGTCTGCTGCAGTTACAGGGCGCCCAGTTAAGTAGCCTTGAATTAAGTCCACCTGATAATGGCGCAGTGCTTCAAGCTGTGCTTGGGTTTCTACTCCCTCTGCCACCACAGTCAGCTTAAGGCCTTTTGCCATACCGGTAATAGCGGCAAGAATAGCTTCGCTGCCAGCATTTTCATCCAGTTGTTGAATAAATGAGCGATCAACTTTTAGCGTAGTAAGGGGCAGCTGGTGCAAATAACTTAAAGAAGAATAGCCTGTGCCAAAGTCATCCATCGCAATATTGCAGCCAAGCTCACGCAGTGCCGTTAACACATGGATGGCCGGTTGTTGCTTGTCGAGTAAGATGCTTTCGGTTAGCTCAAAGCTTAGCAAGCCAGCCGGGAGCTGAAAAGTGTCATATAATGCACGAATTTGTGCAATTAAATCATGCTGCCAAAATTGCTGTGCTGATAAATTGACTGCCACCGGCACCGGAGATAATCCGGCGTCTAACCAATAACGCAACTGAGCGGCGACTTGGGTCATTAATAGTTTACTTAAAGGTAATATCAGCCCCGAGCGTTCGGCAAGCGCAATAAACTCAACCGGAGACACTTGCCCCAGCTCTGGGTGTTGCCAGCGTGCTAAGGCTTCCATGCTGACCAGTTGTGGTGACAATTGGCTAGAAAATAATGGCTGATAATGCAGGCTCAAACCGTCATTATTATCTATGGCGTTGCGCAATGCCGTTTCCATTGCAAGCCAGCGGTGTTCATGGGCGTCTAAGTGGGTGCTGTATAACCGATAAGTGTTACGGCCTTCTTGCTTCGCTCGATACATAGCAGCATCGGCTTGATGCAGTAATTGTTCAGTGTCGCTGGCATCATCTGGATAAAAGCTGATCCCCATGCTGCAGCCGATGCGAAAATGTTGATTTTTGAGCTGAAAGGGCGCGCCAATGGCCTCAATTAATCTTCTGGCCACCCGAGTCACTTCATCTGAATCAGTGATATCGGGTAAGACCGCAATAAACTCATCCCCACCTAAGCGCGCTAAGGTGTCATCTTCGCGTAATCGGGCGGCCATTCTACGAGAGACATCCAGTAATAGATCATCCCCTGCGGCATGGCCTAAGCTGTCATTGACTTGTTTAAAATGGTCAAGGTCGATAAACAACACCGCAAAGCGTTCTTTATGGCGATGAGCATGCCTTATGGCTTGCTCGAGCCGATCTTCTAATAATCGGCGGTTAGGTAATTGCGTTAGAGCATCATAATAGGCGAGCTTACGAATGTGATCTTCGTTTTCTCGAATGTGAGTAATGTCGGTAAACAAAGCCGCAAAGTGGGTAATATTACGGTTATCATCGTAAATAGTGGTAATTGTTAGTAATTCTAAATAGAGCTGGCCATTTTTATGGCGGTTCCAAATTTCTCCACGCCAATAGCCTTTATCTTGTAACGCTTGCCACATTTTTTCATAAAAAAGCTGATCATGGCGCCCTGAGGATAATACCGTGGGTTTTCCTCCTAACACTTCTTCTGCTGTATAGCCGGTGGTATGAGTAAACGCCGGATTAACAAAGGTTATTTCGCTGTTAGCATTGGTGATCATGACGCCTTCTAGTGAAGCATCAATTACCTGCTCGGCCAGTTGTAAACTTAACCGAGAGTGTTGTATGGCATTATCACGGGTGGCCAGTGCATGGTGCAGTTCAATATTATAGCGCTGTTCTGCGCCTTCCAATATATTGCGAAAGCCTAATAACCCCACAATACGTTGGCTATCTTTGTCTCTAACGGCCAAATGGCGTAGTCGTTTATCAATCAGCATATCTCTGGCACGCAATAAAGAACCCTTGGGTTCTATTGTTGCCAGAGGACGACTGGCCAGCTTGCTAAGTGGGGTCTCACCTGGGTGACATGCTACAAAACGCACCATGTCTCGCTCGGTAATAATACCAAACTCACCCGCTCCACAACTTACAATGGCGGCATCTTGTTGTTGTTCAAGCATAAAAGCGGCGGTTTGACCTAAGGTTAGCGAACCCGGTAACAACAAGGGATCTTTGTCCATGGTGTCGTTAACGGTGCGCAAGCTTAAGTACATTTCTAGCCCTTGCTTTAAGGCGACGTCAGTTTGCGAAATAATACCTTGTGGGTGGCCAGCATCGTCTGTTACTAAAAAGTGACGGCGTTGTTCATCATTAAAGCGCTTGGCAACGTCAGTAATGGAAGTTGCCATATTCACGCTGCTGACAGGGCTGCTCATCACCTCACCAATGGGAATGTGTGGTGAGTGAGGGTCATTAAAGTTAAAGCGTAAACTGTCGTGTTCTGTCCAAATGCCAACCGCTACGCCGTTTTTGATAACCAGCACCGAGCTGCATTGGCGCGCGGCCATACGCTCTGCCGCTTCATATAAGGGGGTGTTGGGTGCACAGGTAAGTAAGCCTTTATGCATCAAGCGCTCAACGGGCATGTCGGAGGAAGTTGAATTGAGGTAATTCACGTTAACTCTTCTAAAATTAAATCAAGTTCTCCCTAAACTTTAACATGTTCCACTGCGTTAACCGAAGAATACAGTGCATGTTAATCATCGTTTAGGGGGTGGAAATTAATGGACGGCAACGAAAGGTTTTTCGGGTTCGTCTTCTAACATTAAAAAACCCAGCTCTGCTATTTCTAACAATAGCTGTTGCGTGGCAATCAAGGCATGCTGCACTATCCATAAAAATTGTGCTTGATCGATCCCCGCTTGTGTATGTAAGTAGTCAGCAACAATGAGGCGAGGCAGGTTATCATCGACAATGTCGACAAATATCTTAAGGCTGGGGTAGTTCATATTCAAACGTGTTAAGTCTGCCATGATCGCCAGCAATGCCGTTGGTCTAACTTCAATTTCACTCGTTAGAATAGAGCCTTCATGCTCGACAAACAGCCGACTTTCTAACATGCCATCTAGCGCTTGCAACTCGGAAAAGTGAATGCCGTGGCAATTTTCACATACATAATGTTCGATATAGCCGGCATTGAGCCAGCGCATGGCTGTTTCTGCTGTTAACACTCAAACCCCCAAAATACGTAACGGTCTTTAAAGGCGTCAGTGTAAACCAAAGAAGGAAATTAGTAGAATAAAAAGCAAAAAATAAGCTCATCTGATCTTGAGGCGCGTTGTGATGCACGGCTTATATTGGTCTAAAAGCTCACCACGCCACCACAGGCTGTAATCTAGCTTTAAATACCTTCATGCCTTTACTTGGGGGATAATTTGCATTTATCAGCAAAAACAGGAATGCTCATTGAATGGCTTAAAAATAGACGCCTCTGATTTTAATAAGGAAAAGAAACTTGAAAACGCTACTTGTTGCAATCGATTTAGAACCCGGCTCTTTGCGGGTTGTTAACAGGGCGGCTGAACTTGCTGAACAACTGAAGGCCAAATTACACATTGTTCATGTGGTAGACGATGCCCTTACCTTGTATGAGCCTATGGTCGAAATTTCGGTACGCCATCGGTTACAACAAGCAGCAGAGGCTGCGTTACAAGATTTTTTTGAGCAGTTGCCACAGGCTGTACAGGCACACACGCACTGTCATGTTATTTTAGGAAAACCTCATCAGGCATTGAGCCGACAGGTAAACCAACTTTGCGCCGATATCTTAATTGTTGGGCGCCATCATATAGAACCGCTACGAGACTTATTTGTGGGCACCACCGCCGAGCGTCTGTTGCGCCATTGTGATATTCCACTTCTTATGGTGAGTGTTGACTCTGTGGTGGCGTATCAGCATATATTGGCAGCCACCGACTTTTCGCGTAGCTCGCATCATGCCTTGCAAGCCAGTTTAGCACTTGCGCCAAGTGCCGACATTCGATTGGTGCATGTGTGTGACCCTCCCTTTAGTGGCTTTGTGCGTTATGATCAGCACGATCTTGATACCATGTTAGAGCAAAAGCGCGAGCGCTTACGTCAAGAAGTGAGTACTGAAATGGCACACTTTTTAGCTGATGATGATCGCAGTCGTATTCTTACTGAGATTTTAACGGGGGAGGTTGAAGAATGCCTTACTCAAGCTGTAGAACAGCAGCGGCCACAGTTATTAGTGTTAGGGACTCACGGCCGACAGGGCATTAGCCGTTTGCTTATTGGCAGTGTCGCTACCCGTTTTTTAAGCACACTACCCTGTGATGTGCTAGTAGCACGGTAAAGTTAAGCTTTGCGCTCTTGCTTTAAAAAGACGGTCCATTTTCAGAAACACCGGTAACAATAGAGCGCCCATTCAACAGCGGCGCTCTCTAATCTTAAATACGTTACATAAACGCCACTTAACCCCAAGTCACTTACCGCAGACAAAAAGGCGTTAATGCGCTACAAACAAGCTTGGCCAGTCTTGTTGATTATGGCCCAGCACCAAAAAATAGGGGTTCAATAATTGTTGGGTATTACCGTAATCAAGAGGGGAGCCATTAAGTTGCACGACTGTGCCACCTGCTTGCTCCACCACACAATGAGCGGCTGCTGTATCCCATAATGAGGTAGGCCCTAAACGAGGGTAAACATCGGCGCTGCCTTCGGCCACCAAACATAATTTTAGTGAGCTGCCCATGGCCACAAGCTCATGTTCGCCCAGTTGTGCTAATAAACGAGGCATAGCATCGCCGGCATGAGAGCGGCTACCTACTACGCGCCAAGGTTGCTTTGGGGTATGCGTGGCAACAGTTAGGTCGCTCATTTTTCCTTGAGCATCTATTTTTTGTGCGCCTAGCCCGCGTGCTGCAGTATAACAAAGGCCTAAAGCAGGTGCATAAACCACACCTAATACCGGCTTGCCATGTTCTACTAAGGCGATGTTGACGGTGAATTCGCCATTACGTTTAATAAATTCTTTAGTGCCATCCAATGGATCAATTAACCAGTAGCGGCCTTGAGTATCAGCGCCAGCAAAAGAGGCGGTGTCTTCTTCTGATAATACCGGTAGCAAAGGAGCTAATTGTGTTAATTGTTGCTCAATAAGTTGGTGCGCCGCTGCATCAGCTTCAGTGAGCGGTGAGTTGTCTGCTTTTTCGGTCACACTAAATGGGCGAGCGTATATTTCCATAATTAAGGCACCGGCTTCACGTGCGATGGCGGTAACTTCTGTAACTAAGCGGGTTGTCAGATACTGCTTATGCATACTGAGCTCCAATAAGATGACGTTTTAGATGTATCTTTATGATATAAAAAAAGCAGGCTTATTCCTATTTGTCTGTCGTGCTATTTTCATACAGCGCTATTAGGTACAAGCAGACGATAAATGTGCACACTCTTTGAACTTTAAGCCAACAGTCGGTATCCTTAGCGCCTTCGGCTAATGCCTCCTTTCTTTTCATCCCGTTAATTTGTGAGTTCGCTTCTTGATTTCCACTAACAACATCACCATGCAATTCGGCGCCAAGCCGCTATTTGAAAATATTTCCGTTAAGTTCGGTGACGGCAACCGCTATGGCCTTATTGGTGCCAACGGTTGTGGTAAGTCCACCTTTATGAAAATTATGGGGGGCGATCTTGATCCTAGTGCTGGCAACATCAGCCTAGATGCTAACGAACGGCTGGGTAAACTACGCCAAGATCAGTTTGCCTTTGAAGAATACCGAGTGTTAGATGTGGTGATGATGGGGCACTCAGAGCTGTGGGCTGCTATTCATGAGCGCGATGCGATTTATGCTAATTTAGAAGCCAGCGATGATGACTATATGAAAGCGGCTGAGCTTGAAGGCGTGGTGGCTGAATATGACGGTTATACCGCCGAAGCGCGTGCTGGTGAATTGCTGATCGGCGTGGGTATTGACGTGGCTCAACACACAGGGCCTATGAGTGAAGTAGCGCCGGGCTTAAAGCTGCGAGTACTGCTGGCGCAAGCGTTGTTTTCTAACCCCGATGTATTGCTGCTTGATGAGCCAACCAACAACTTGGATATTGACACCATCCGCTGGCTAGAAAGTGCGCTAAACGAGCGTAATAGCACCATGGTTATTATTTCTCATGATCGCCATTTTTTAAACAGTGTGTGCACGCACATGGCTGACTTAGACTTTGGTGAGCTGCGCGTGTATCCGGGAAATTACGACGACTATATGCTGGCGTCGACTCAAGCACGTGAACGCTTAATGTCTGACAACGCTAAGAAAAAGACACAAATTGCCGATCTACAATCCTTTGTAGCACGTTTTAGTGCCAACGCATCTAAAGCCAAGCAGGCCACCTCGCGTGCCAAGCAGATAGATAAAATTAAGCTAGAAGAAGTTAAAGTCTCTAGCCGTCAAAACCCCTTTATACGTTTTGAACAAGATAAAAAGCTCTATCGTAATATACTCGAAGTTGAACAATTGGCTCAGGGTTACGACGATAATATTTTATTTAGCAATCTCGATATGTTGGTTGAAGTCGGTGAGCGCATTGCCATTTTGGGGCCCAATGGGGTAGGTAAAACAACCTTAGTTAAAACCCTATGTGGTGAACTTGCGCCTAAAAGTGGGCATTATAAATGGTCTGAAAATGCCAGTATTGGTTATTATGCCCAAGATCATAGTGCCGATTTTGATGTTAATTTAACGGTATTTGACTGGATGAGCCAGTGGCAACAGCCCGGAGACGATGAACAAACTGTGCGCAGTGTGTTGGGGCGTTTATTGTTTAGCCAAGACGACATTAAGAAAAAAGTGGGCGTATTATCGGGCGGGGAGCAAGGCCGTATGTTGTTTGGCAAGCTCATGATGCACAAACCTAACATCTTAATTATGGATGAGCCGACCAACCACCTGGATATGGAATCGATTGAGTCGCTGAACATGGCATTAGAGCTGTATGAAGGGACGTTAATCTTTGTCTCTCACGACCGTGAGTTTGTTTCTTCGTTAGCCACGCGAATTTTAGAACTCAGTGAAAGCGGCGTTCGTAACTTTAGCGGCAGCTACGAAGAATACTTACGAGAAAAAGGCATCGTATAGCTTATAGCAACCTGGAAAACTAGCTGATCAGGTTTTATGGCTTCTGTAGGGTCGATTTCAATCGACTAAAAACCATAACAAGGCCTAAAGAGGTCGAATAAATTCGACCCTAGGCTCGGGGTAGATTGGTATTATCTAACCTTATAGGTTAAACGCTAAAAAAGCCCCAGCAGACACTGTCTGCTGGGGCTTTTACGTTATTTTAGACCATGCTTTTAGCGTAAAATTAACATGGGTTGACGAGACTCTTTAAGCATCAAATTAGTAATACTGCCTAATAGCCACTGGCGAATACGAGAATGGCCATACGCGCCCATCACCAGTAAATCGATGTCTTGTTTTTCTTGGTAAGCCAGTAGGTTTTGTTTCACCTCACCTTGTAACAATGCTGATACCGCTTTAAGCCCCGCTTCTTCTAACTGTAAGCGGGCGACTTCTAGCTGCTCAAGGTTTTGTGGATCAGGGCCGGCTACCATCACTAAGTGGCATTCTAGGCCTTTAAATAGTGGTGAAGAGCTGATCATATCTAAGCCCTTGCGCGTGGTTTTACTGCCATCAAACGCCAGCATCACTTTTTTGGGCTGTGAAAAGGTGTCTAACGTGAGTAATAACGGCTTATCTGTAGTACGAATAACTTGCTCTACGTGGCTCCCTAAACGATGAGTTGAGTCGTCTTCATTTGCACCTTGGCG
Organism: Oceanisphaera sp.; assembly: GCF_052084945.1. NCBI lineage: Bacteria > Pseudomonadati > Pseudomonadota > Gammaproteobacteria > Aeromonadales > Aeromonadaceae > Oceanisphaera > Oceanisphaera sp. Next base: position 9,922 of record NZ_JBQDEX010000042.1, on the reverse strand, counting down.
GCCTAATACCAGCAGCTGACTGTAGTCATCGTACTGCTCTAACTCTTCCACAATACGGCCTTGTTGCTGAATGGTGCGTGGCTTTGCATAGCCAGACTCCACAATATGCTGTGCAGCGTTGTCGAGTATTTTTTGACTGTGCTCTTTAGCTAAGGCTTCACGCTTGGCATCCAGATCAGCCAATTCTTGGGTCACGTTATCTTGCATACTGAGAGTGGCCGCCCCACTAATGTTATACAATAACGTAGGTTCACGTTTTGGTAATATATGCAATAAGACAAGGGAGGCATCTAGCTGACGGCTGGCCCAAGCGGCGTAGTCGCACACAGTAACTGTGTGTTTAGAGCCATCAATACAGGCTAATACATTGGTTCTCATATGTTTCATCCCGATGATAAGTTATTGACTTTAAAATAAAAGAATCGCGGGGGCTCCGACTCAAATTCAATGTAGCATACTTCAATGCGGATAAAGCTTGATGTCTATCAAATTTCACACTTTTGTCACAAAATGAGTTACAAAAAAACCGCCACGCATGTGCGAGGCGGTTTTATGAATACAGTATTGTTATAACTTAGCCTGATGGGCCGCTTAGCGTAAAATTAATAATGGTAGCGTGGCATTGCGGATCATGGCCGCTGTGGTACTGCCGAGAATTAACTGGCGGATACGCGAATGACCGTAGGCACCCATCACCATTAGGTCAATTTTTTGTAGCTCTTGATATTGCGTAAGCACCTGCTCTACAGGACCGGTTATAATACGGCTATAAGGTGTGATGTCTGCTTCTTGTAGCAAGACACTGGCCCAGTTTAATTGCTCACGGTTTAGCTCATTATCTTCGCCAACCAATACAATATGCACTTCTAATCCTGCCAGCAGACGACTGTTTGCCAATAAGGTGACTGCCTGTTTGGTGCTGTCACTGCCATCAAAGGCCAGTAGCACTTTTTGTGGTGCCTTAAAGTAGTCTTTGGTAAGTAGCATAGGGCAGCGTAAGGTACGTGTTAATTGCTCTACATGGCGACCTAAGTGGGGGGCATCTACGGCTGAGTTGGCCCCGTGGCGCCCAAGCACTAATAAACGGGTGCTTGGCTCAAGCTCGGCGACTGTGTCTACCAGCTCACCATGCCTTTGTATTATGCTTGCCAAGACCCCGCTTTTTAGCACATGTGCTTGAGCGGCTTCTAATAACTGTTGGCCCCGCTCAGCTGATTGCTTGTTTTGTTTGGCATCAATATCGCTTAAGTGGGTTAAAAGTTGTTCTTGGCTGCCCAAGCCAATGCTGCCACTTAAGTCTGAGGGCACACTGGCGGCAACTTTATTTGGTACATGCAGTAAATGCAGTGGGGCATCTAGGCGCAAGCTTGCCCAAGTTGCCGCATCAGCGACGGCGTTAGCGTAACGCGAGCCATCTATACAGGCCATTACATTAGTCGTCATGGTGTTCTCCTTTGCGTGGCTCTCAATTTAGTTGTCCATTAGCTTAGCAACGGCTTTGGGATCATTATGAACTGCAAACTTATCAACTAAGGTTGCGCTGGCTTTATTTAAACCAATCACCTCTACCTCACCGCCTTCACGTTTAAAGCTTAATACCACTTTATCTAAAGCTGCAATGGCACTAATGTCCCAAAAGTGTGCTCGAGAAACGTCGATGCGTACCTTTTTAACGACTTCTTTAAAATCAAAAGCACCCACAAACTGCTCGGTAGACGTAAAAAACACTTGGCCAGTGACTTGATACTCACGAGTATGATTATCGGGTTTGTGTGACCCCACATACAATATTTGCCCCACCTTGTTGGCAAAAAATAGCGCACTAAGGAGTACCCCAACCAAAACACCATACGCCAGATTGTGAGTTATCACTACTGTGGCAACCGTGGCAACCATAACAATGCTTGAGCTCACAGGGTTGGCTTTTAAGTTAACGATAGAGCTCCAGCTAAAGGTACCAATAGACACCATTATCATCACAGCCACCAAGGCTGCCATTGGAATTTGTGAGACCCAAGGGCCTAAAAATACTACCATCATTAGCAGCACAACACCGGCAACCAAGGTAGACAAGCGGCCTCGGCCGCCCGACTTTACGTTAATCACTGACTGACCAATCATGGCACAACCGGCCATGCCACCTAATACCCCTGTGGCTAAGTTAGCCAAACCTTGACCTTTACACTCGCGATTTTTGTTACTTTTGGTATCGGTTAAGTCATCTACAATGGTGGCAGTCATCATCGATTCCAGTAAGCCCACGACCGCCAGCGACAGCGAGTAAGGGAAAATAATCAGCAAGGTGTCCAGGTTTAAAGGCACATCAGGCCATAAAAAAATAGGCAGGCTGTCGGGCAGCTCGCCCATATCACCCACAGTGCGAATATCAATTCCTAGTAAAATTGCAACCAATGTTAAGCTAACAATACACACTAAAGGGGAGGGCAGTAACTTACCCAAATATGGCACCAGTGGCAGTAAATAAATAATACCTAACCCTGCAGCTGTCATGGCATAAACATGCCAAGTGACATTAATAAGCTCAGGCAATTGCGCCATAAAAATCAAAATGGCTAATGCATTCACAAAACCGGTGACCACAGAGCGTGACACAAAACGCATGAGCTCGCCTAAGCGTAAATAGCCGGCAATAATTTGCAGCAAACCGCACAGTAGAGTGGCGGCCAGTAGATATTCTAAGCCATGCTCTTTAACAAGCGTTACCATAAGGAGCGCCATGGCCCCGGTGGCTGCCGAAATCATGCCAGGTCGGCCCCCAGCAAAGGCAATAACCACCGCCATACTAAAAGAAGCATATAAGCCAACTTTAGGATCGACACCGGCAATAATAGAAAAGGCAATGGCTTCAGGGATCAAGGCTAAGGCCACAACTAGGCCGGCCAAAACGTCTCCTCGAATATTAAAAAACCAAGTTTGTTTGAGGGTCGATAGCATGGTGAATGTTCCAGGTTATAGAGCGAGAGTGCAGATCACAAAGCCGCGCTTGCGATCACATAAGACATTACTCTAGGTCAGTGCCAACAAAGCCCTGCAGTGCAAAATAGTGAAGCGTGCAAGTGAGAATAATGTCTTGGTTTTATTCAAGGTATTACGTTATTTTTTCAATATAGTGACGTATATTATCAAGCCTATACGCCAAATCGCGGCCATTATAGGGGGCTGGCGCCTGTGTCACAAGAGCCACTTGGGCTGCTGAATAAGGCCCCTTGCCTGAATAACGGCGCTTGTTATGGCTTAGGCAAGAAGGGGGTGCTGGCGGCAATCACATGGTGAGCAAACCCGCTGCCTGCTTCTTCATAGATATTAAAGATATCATCGGCGCCCAGTTCGCGCAGTTGCGCACCTTCATCGGGATAGCAAATAATGGCGGCGACACGGCCCTTAAAATGGTTATAGCGAATTTGTTCTAGAGCGTACAAATTACCTGCATGGTTAGGCATGGCTAAAAAGATATATTCTAATTGGGCGCTAATACTGGTTTTATCCCAAAAGTCAGAGTCAGATGCATCTCCCTCAATAGCATTAATATCCAGCTCTTTTAATAGCGCTATCTTTTTAACATCACTGTCTATGCCCAGTAACTGCCCAGGATAGCGCTGCTCAAGCTCCATATAAGCCCCTTGTCCAATACGGCCCATTCCAATAATTAATACCTTCGCATCGCCTAACTCAATGGGTTGGTCATTGGGATGTAAATGGGTATTTTCTTTGGGTTGAAAGCGTGTGATTAGGCGCCGGTATAAACTTTCGTTATGGCTATTGAGTGGGGCTGACACCACAAAAGATAAGGCCAACGCCAGTGAGACCACAATAGCCCAGTCATTACTTAATAGCCCTTGTTTAGCGGCAAGGGCGGCCACAATAAGGCCAAACTCTGAATAGTTAGATAGGCTAAATGTGGCGAGTAAGGCGGTACGAATACGCAGCTTTGAGCGTTTGTATAAACCATAATAAACAACGCTTTTAAGGGGTAATACTAATAATAAGATGCCGGCAATCCATACCGCTTCTATTGTTGGTAAGCCGTTAAGGCCGATACTTAAGAAAAAAGCCACTAAAAAAAGCTCTTTCATATTAAAAAGCGAACGTGCTAATGCCGATGCGCTGTAATGTGAAGCCAGCATCATGCCAACGACTAAAGCGCCTAAGTCTCCTTTTAACCCCACTAATTCAAAACCACCATGGCCTATCACTAAGGCTAAGAAAACGGCAAATAAGGTTTGTAACTCACCGTGACCAATGCGCGACATCACCTTAAAAGACACAAAGCGCAGCAGCGGTAATAAGATGATTAAACTGAATGCCCAAAGGGTGGGCAGTTTGCCACTGGATGCAGTTAAAAAGGCTACCGCAAACAAATCTTGCATCACCAGTACCCCAATGGCAATTCGGCCATAAAAGGTGCTCATATCGCTGCGCTCTTCCAATACTTTTACGGCAAATACTGTGCTAGAAAAACTTAAGGCAAAGCCCATCAGCATGGCTTGGCGCCACTCTAGTTCCATGGCGAGGCTAAAACCGACCGCTTTTATGGCTAATAACACCACAGTAAAAAGTAGGGTCGATAATACGATGTGTCCTGAGGCGGTGCCCCACACTTCTTTTTTTAGCAGTGTTTTAATATCGAGCTTAAGACCAATACTAAACAGCAACAGAGTCACGCCCAAATTGGCCAATGTGTCTAGGGTGGCGTTACTTTGATACCCCATGGCATTAAGCACAAAGCCTGCTGCCAAAAAACCAATTAATGGCGGCAGATTAATTAAGTAAACCAGTAAGCCACAGCCAAAAGCAATAGCAATAAAAGAGGGATCCATTACATCAACTTATTGTTTATATGAGGTCAAAATAAATCTATATCAGCGACTGAAGCATAGACATGCTGAGGACGAAACGGCATCTTGTCAATGTCTTCAACTTGGCTCACGCCCGTTAGTACTAATGCGGTTTCTAGGCCTGCCTGAAAGCCTGCGAGAATATCAGTATTTAAGTTATCACCAATAATAAGGGTATTTTCAGAGTGGGCATCCATGTGGTTTAACGCCGCGCGAATAATCCAGGCGCTGGGTTTACCGACATAAAAAGGTTTTTTGCCGGTCATGCGCTCAATAGGCGCGCACAAGGCGCCACAAGCAGGGTGCATCTTGGGGCCGTGAGTGTCGGGGTTGGTGGCAATAAAGCGCGCACCCTCTGCGACAAAGCGGGCAGCCATTTGCATCATACTCCAATTGTAATTACGGGTTTCGCCCACCACCACAAAGTCGGGGTCAATATCGGTAATGGTAAACCCCGACTTATATAACTCGTGAATTAAGGCTCCCTCACCAATTACATACGCTTTTTGACCATTTTGGCGCATCAAAAAATCGGCCGTAGCCATGGCTGACGTATAAAACAGTGACTCAGAAACTTCTATGCCGGCCGAATAAAAACGGTTTTGTAGATCTCGTGGCGTTTGTGCAGGGTAATTAGTTAAAAATAGTAAATTAATATTTTGCTCAAGCACTCGCCGGACAAAGGCATCTGCCCCAGGAATAAGCTCGTTATTGTGCAGTATGACACCATCAATATCGCAGATAATATTTTTTGTATTCATCATATTTCGAACTCTCCTGACCCCAAGCATTAATATGGGAACATTAAATGATAAGCAGATGACAATGGCATTATATTATCAGTTTGCGATGCATTTGAGCAGGGTGCCTAACTGATGTGTACGCCGTTGAATGGTTCGAGCTCGACCTTGTACATAAGTTGACGGCTGGCTTGCATCATACACCCTAGGGTTTGGCAACACAGCAGCAAGCAAAGCTGCTTGATGGCGGCTTAAATTGGCCGCTGAGGTATTAAAGTAAGCCTGTGCAGCAGCTTCGGCACCATAAATGCCTGGGCCAAACTCGGCAATGTTTAAATACAGCGTCATCACACGTGATTTAGGCAGTATCAGTTCGAGCATAGGGGTATAAACGGCCTCTAAGCCTTTACGTATAAAACTGCGACCTGGCCATAAGTAGAGATTTTTGGCCGTTTGCATACTAATAGTACTGCCGCCTCTTAATTTGCCCTGATGTTGAAATTCACCTAATACATCGGCAAAAGCTTCCCAGTCAAAGCCATTATGCTGACAAAATTTATTATCTTCGGCGGCAATAACAGACGCTTTTAGATGATGAGAGATACCCGCAGCAGGTTGCCAGTGTTTTGCCCAACCTTCGCCCTCAAATAAGCGGATCACCATCAAGGGAGTTGCAGGTACGGGCACATAACGATAGACCAGTGTAAGCAGCAAGGGCCCCAGTATGAGCAACATCAGTAGCCAGAAAAAACAGCGCTTTAAAAAAGAGAACATTTAACACGGTCCTTGTTGTGAATAAGCGGGTAGTTGCTATCTTAGCTACTTGCCATCAATACCTCATTTTTGGAGAAACACCATGACCTCTTTTATTCGCGAGTTGCCCAAAGTTGAATTGCACTTACATATAGAAGGTACATTAGAGCCAGAAATGGTATTTGCCTTAGCTAAACGCAATGGTATCACCCTCGATTATGCTGATGAAAGCGCCTTGCGGGCAGCTTATCAGTTTAGCGACTTACAATCGTTTTTAAATGTTTATTATCAAGGCATGCAGGTATTACAAACCGAACAGGACTTTTTTGATCTTACCTGGGCCTATTTAGCGCGCAGCCATGAAGATAATGTGTGCCATGTCGAAATATTTTTTGACCCCCAAGCGCATACCGAGCGCGGGGTGGCATTTGAGCATGTCATTGGCGGCATTGTTAGGGCACTTGATAAAGCTAAGCAACAGTGGGGGATCACCAGTTGTGTGATCATGTCATTTTTACGTCATTTATCACAAGAAGCCGCTTTTGCTACGCTGCGCGAGGCTGAGCCGTTTAAGCATTTGTTAGCGGGTGTTGGGCTAGATTCTGCCGAAGCAGGTAATCCGCCAACTAAATTTACTGAAGTGTATGCGGCTGCCGCTGCGCAAGGTTACCGACTGGTGGCGCATGCAGGGGAGGAGGGCCCAGCCAGTTACATTCGCGATGCGCTTGATATTTTAAAGGTTGAGCGCATTGATCACGGTGTAGCTGCTATTCATGATGCCCCTTTAATGGCCCGACTTGCCCAAGAGCGAATACCGTTAACTGTGTGTCCTTTATCTAATCTTAAGCTTAATGTGATTCGTGATATGAGCGAACATCCGATACTTGAACTGTTACATGCTGGTTTGTGTGTCACTGTAAATGCCGATGACCCTGCTTATTTTGGTGGTTATATGACGGCAAATTACCAGGTATTACAGCAAGGGTTAGGGGCCAGCCATCAAGACATATTGCAGTTAGCCCTGAATAGCGTAGAGGCCTGTTGGTTAACGCCTGCAGAAAAAACGGAGCTTACTCAGCGAATCCATGCACACGGAGCCAAGTATTAACGGTGATTAATACTAAAAATGGGGCTGCGAGCAGGCAGCCCCTCTGCCTATGGCACCGCTGGCGTCCGGTCGGCGTGTGGTGTAATAAAATAGGATTAAAGAAATTAAGCGGCGCGCCGATACGCTGTGTATCGAGAAATAGGAGAGCCGCTGTGCGTATTATTACCTTAATAGCTGGACTAACAATGTGCGCAGGAGCGTGGGCTCAACCGCGGGTGTACTTAGCCAATATGGATCAATCATTATGGCGTTTAACGTCTGATTCAGCCATAGAATGTCGGCTAGAGCACCCTATTCCTCGGTTTGGTACTGGGGCTTTTGTTAGTCGTGCGGCTAAAAATATCAATTTAGAATTTGCACTTAATGCATTACGCGGCCAGCCACGCACTCAAACTGCGGCGCTTGTTAGTGAGCCCCCGCAATGGCAACCAGGCCGAGGGGCGCATAACTTATCTAAGGTTACTTTCTATCAGCAGTTTGACGCTATGGTTGAGCAGCAATCGGCATGGGTCATGCTAGAAGAGCTTAACCAAGGGCGCTGGCCCACTTTTTATTTTGATGACTGGTTTCGTAACGGAAAGCAAACGGGCGTTGGATTATCGTCGGTAAACTTTCGTGCACGTTACGATGCATTTTTGGATTGCCAAGCCAACTTATTGCCTTATAGCTTTGAAGATATTGCCTTTAGTGTGCTTAATTATGTAAATAATGAAGATGAGCTAACCGAACACTCTAGCCAGCGGTTGGCGATGATCACTGAATACGTAAAAGCGGACCCTAATATTGATGAAGTGGTTATTAATGCTTACACCGACAGTTTTGGTACCGCTTATCATAACCGTCAGTTATCAGAGCGCCGCGCTAATGCGATTAAAAGCTACTTTATTGAATTAGGCCTGCCAGAAGGCAGCGTGAGCTTAGAAGGTCATGGCGAACGACGCCCCATTGCCGATAACCGTGAGCCTGAAGGGCGCAACACCAACCGCCGGGTGGTGATAAGCCTAGGCACAAAAACGCACATCTAATACAAGGTGACTCTCTCAAGCGATTAACCTTTACTTTAAACATCATTAGCAAGATGGCTAAACGCCACTCCCCTCACGTTTCGCACCTTCTTATCTCTTCGTATTACAGGCATAATAATGCGCTTATTATGGCTGTGCTTACACAAAGTATTCTTCGTTTAGGGATTGAATAAACATGACTTGGTTAATGTATATGGCGCTAGGGGCGTTTGCGGGCACTCTGGCGGGATTGTTTGGGGTGGGTGGTGGTTTAATTATCGTACCGGTGCTGATTATTAGCTTTAAATTGCAAGGCATAGGCGGTGATTTAGTGACTCACATGGCAGTAGGCACCTCATTAGCCACCATTATGTTTACCTCGCTCAGCTCCATTCATACTCACCATAGTCGTAAAGCGATAGACTGGAAGTTAGCAGCCATGATGTCGGTGGGTATTATTGTGGGGGCTTGGTTAGGGGGATATACCGCAGATAAATTATCTGGCCCGCTATTACAGCGATTAATTGGGCTGTTTGCCTGGCTAATGGCTGCCCAAATGCTGTTTAGTTTGGCGCCACAAGGTGGGGCACAATTACCTAATAAACCAGTACAAGCAGCCGTGGGGGGCATTATTGGTTGGGCGTCTGGTATTTTTGGTATTGGCGGCGGTTCGTTAACGGTTCCTTTTTTAACCTGGTGTTCGGTGCCCATGCAAAGAGCGGTTGCAGTTTCTGCTGTGTGTGGGTTCCCTATTGCCTTGGTTGGGGCGCTTAGCTACGTGGTACACGGTATGGAGCATGACTCCTTGCCTAGCGAGGCCTTAGGTTATGTGTACTTACCGGCGCTATTAGGGGTTAGTGTTGCCAGTATGCCCTTTGCGCGTTTTGGTGCTATTTTAGCGCATAAGTTATCGGCTCCTGCTTTAAAACGCGCCTTTGCGGTATTTTTGATTATTGTGGGCGCAAAGTTCTTATTATTTCCAGGTTAAGGAAGAGACAGGCTTTCAGTCTGTCACTTAGTCACATCTTTTACTTGCATCATAAATAAAAATAAGAGAAGTGATTTAGTCGGTTCGGCCTGCATAACGGCCAAACAAAGGGTCTTCTTCACCGACACGCTGCAAGTACCTCCCTGTAGCGCTCAGCACATAACCTCCCTGTTATGTGACGGTCGGTGAAGAAGATCCCTTTATCCGGCCACATACCACTGTATCGCTTGTTAGCGTCGATGACCGACATCCTTGAGCTCATGTTTTAAATCGAACCATTGCCTAACAACTGATGAGCCAGCATTCGCCTACACATTCAGGCAACTCGGTGTTAATGGGAAGGCAGAGGGTGTCTGCTCCGTCGACCCTTTTTAATTAGGCATAAAAAAAGCCAGTGCTAAGCACTGGCTTTTAAAGGATGGTGGAGGAGACTGGATTCGAACCAGTGAAGGCGGAGCCGTCAGATTTACAGT
>NZ_JBQDEX010000041.1:0-20291 GCF_052084945.1 Oceanisphaera sp. | reverse complement strand
TGTAGATGCTAAAGCTGCACTAACTAGATATATGAAAGTGCTGCGTGTACATGCACGCTCTACGGCAAGTAAAAGGCGAATTAACAAACAGTCACTAAATTTTAAGATAATTGAATGGCTTGGAGAACGTAATTTTGATGAAGAAACTAGGAATGAATTAGGCCTAAGGCTAATTGAACAATCAACGTTACGAAAGTTTTCTAACCCTATTAATACTTACTTTAATAGAATACCGCAACGCTACCGTGCTTTTCGTAAAGAAAAATCTAAAGAGGGTCTCTGGTATATTGATAAATCGTTTAAGGCTGTAGAGCTTCATCCGCTGGAGTTAGATATTATACTGCTTACCTTTTTAAGGTTAGCACGTAAGCTATATGATAGAAGAAGCGTGCAGAGAGCCTTAGGTAGCTCGTCATGGGAAGCCTTATCTAACATTGTCTACCGCTTTAAAAATCAGATACTCGTAGATGAGGCTGCTGACTTTTCTCCCATACAGCTGGCTTGTATGGCAGCGTTAGCTAACCCTAAAATTAACTCTTTTATTGCTTGTGGTGACTTTAACCAACGCTTAACCACCTGGGGAGCTCGCACGGTAGATCAAATGGCTTGGGTAGTGCCTAGTATAAAAGTGGAGTTGATTAATATCACTTACCGTCAGAGTCGCCAACTTAATGAACTAGCTAATCAGCTATTGAATATCTCAGGTGAAGATGTACGAGCGGCTGAGTTGCCTAAGAATATAAATAACGAGGGCGTCGCACCTGCATTACTGGAGGGCGCGAGTAAGTTAGATGAGCTAACCGATTGGCTAGCTGCGCGTATTATTGATATTGAAAAGGCCTTAAATTCCTTTCCATCAGTGGCAATCTTTGTCAATAGTGAAGAGGATGTACTTCCTGTCACTGAGCATTTGCAGCATAAGCTAGAAGAGCACAACCTGCGTGTGGTGGCATGTCTACAGGGTCAGTCTGTTGGTCAAGACAACGATGTGAGAGTGTTTGACATTAAACACATTAAAGGACTTGAATTTGAGGCCGCTTTTTATATCGGGATTGACGAGCTTGCCAAGCATCACCCAGAGCTTTTTGATAAGTACTTGTATGTCGGAATAACTCGAGCTGCAACGTATCTTGGTGTAACTTGCTATGATAAATTTCCAGAAAAAATAGCAGGGATTAAAGATCTCTTCCAGCCCCACTGGCGCTTAGGGTAATTAACTATGCTCTTTATCTACCCTGAATCGACACGTCTAGATCGCGCACTGCCTAAAAGCGCACTCTATAAGAATGTGTCCCCCAGTAGTAAGCAGCGTGAACTACTAACTCAGCAGGTTGAGAAAATTATCTGGGCTCATAAACTGGCGCCAGACACGCTGAACATAAAGGCCAGTTCCGATGTACCTGAAGTTCAAGTTTTCCAACTGCGATTGAAGCCACAGGCAGAAGAAGTTAACGAGAGTGTGTTGCAATACCTAGATAAAGCCATTCCTAGTGCTCTTATATTTGAAGTGCATAGCGCGACTGGCGTACAAACTATTGCCTGCCTTAAACAGCAAAATACGAGTGGCACTATTCATTGTAGCCGCTATCTATACGGGCCTATTTTGAACACTAAAGCTGAACGCCAAGCACTACCTATTAGCCGAGATTTTTTGCATTTACACCAGCAACTTTTAGCAACGCTGTTACCCTATCCGTTACTGACTGGTGAAAGCCTCAGTGCAGCGTTGGCGCGCAGTCTTCGGCTTGATAAACTAGCGAAAACTATACAGCAGTTAGAAGCGCAACTACTAAAAAAATCAACGCAATTTAATAAGCGATTAGAGCTTAACAAGCAGCTGAAAGCAGCGAAACACGCACGAGACGCTTTGCTGATGTAAGGTCGATCCAGCATAAGCAAATGATGCTTAACTATGTAGATAAGCACGGCAGTATTAAGCAAGCAGATGCGGCAGAACTATGCCGCCACTTACACAAGCTGCTCGCTTATTACAGCGACTAGTTACAGCACAAGAGATACAAGCAACCGGCGCAGGAAAAGCGACTCGTTACGTGCGCTGGCAATTGCAAAAGTGGAAGTCGGCCCTATCAGTCGATAGCTAGCTAACCACAACCACACAAATTCGTTTTAATTTATAGGAACACCTAAATGGATAAGCTCAAGATGCACAGTAAGGATGTAAGCCAAGATAACCTTGCCAAGATACAAATGGCCTTCCCCAACTGCGTTACTGAACGTCAAAACGCCCAAGGCCAGCTTGAGTTAGCGGTGGATTTTGATCTGCTGCGCCAAGAGCTATCCGCCAACATCGTTGAAGGCCCACAAGAGCGCTATCGTTTAGATTGGCCCGGCAAGCGCAAAGCCATGCTGACTGCTAATGCACCTATTGCCAAAACCCTGCGCCCAGCCCGTGATGAAAGCGTTAACTTCGACGACACTGAAAACCTGTTTATTGAAGGCGATAACCTAGATGCCTTAAAACTGCTACAAGAAACCTACCTTGGCAAAGTCAAAATGATCTACATCGACCCGCCCTATAATACAGGGAAGGATTTTGTTTATGAGGATGATTTTGCTGAAAGTACTGAAAAGTTTTTGCAGCGCTCTAATCAGAAGGATGAACAGGGTAATCATTTGGTTTCTAACCCTGAGTCTAGAGGACGGTTTCACTCAGACTGGTTGAGTATGATGCTACCTCGGTTAAAGTTAGCACGTAATTTACTTCAAGATGACGGGGTCATAGCTATCAGTATTGATGATGGCGAAGTTCATGGACTGAAAAAGATTTGCGATGAACTGCTTGGAGAGAAAAACTTTATTGCTGAGTGCACTATAGTAAGTAACCCAAGAGGAAGGCAATCAGATACATATATAGCCAACGTGCATGACAAATTATTGGTTTGGGCGAAAGATATAAATACAGCAACAGTTTTTGGAATGCCTCTCACTGACAAGCAAAAAGAAGAGTTTAATTTCACTGATGAGAATGGTGAACCTTACCGATTACTAGGTTTACGTCAGCGTGGTGCTGCATCTTATCGAGAAGATAGACCAGATATGTTTTTTCCTATCTATGTTTGTCCAGAAACAAAAAAAATATCTTTTACGCCATGCTCTGGGTGGGAAGCTGTATATCCTCGAAAATCTGATAGACGTGATGGTAGGTGGATGTGGGGCAAAGATAGGTGCGTAAAAGATCTTGATAAGCTAGTTGCTCGATTAATTGAACGTAGAATGGAACACGATATATTTGTCAAAGATTACCTGAATAAAAATTATGAAGAGAGAACTAGGAAGTTTAAAAGTCTGTGGGATTTAAAAGGTTATAACAATCAAAATGGCACACAAGAAGTAAAAAGATTGTTCGGTGTTGATGTTATGTCATTTCCTAAGCCAAGACCTTTGCTGGAAGATATCTGTAGGTTAGGTATAGATAAAAATGACACTGTTTTAGATTTTTTCGCAGGTTCTGCAACTACCGCGCATGCCGTAATGCAGCTCAACGCAGAAGACGGCGGTAATCGTAAATTCATAATGGTGCAGCTCCCCGAAGCGGTGGATGAAAAACATGAAGCCTATAAAGCCGGTTATAAAACCATCGCTGAAATCTCTAAAGAGCGCATCCGTCGTGCAGGTAAGCAAATCCTTGAAGGCGAATGCCACGAGGATTGGAACCAAGACATCGGCTTCCGCGTACTAAAAGTCGACACCTCCAATATGCAAGATGTGTATTACCAGCCGCAGCAACTGTCGCAAGACGACCTGTTTTCCAGCGTCGATAACATTAAGCCTGACCGCAGCAGCGAAGACTTGCTGTTCCAAGTGCTGTTAGATTGGGGTGTGGATTTAACGCTACCCATTCGCCGTGAAACCATGCAAGGCAAAGAAGTGTTTATTGTTGACGACAATGCGCTGGCCGCTTGCTTTGAGCAAGATATCAGCGAGGCTCTTATCAATGACTTGGCTGAGCTTAACCCCCTGCGCGTTGTATTCCGCGACACCGGTTTTGCGACAGACGCGGTAAAAGTTAACGCTACGCAAATTTTTAAACAGCGCTCACCAATCACCGAAGTGAAGAGCATTTAAGTGATGCAAGAGTCTCAACACTTAGAGTTTAAGCGCGAGTGGAAAAATGAATACCTAAAGTGGATTAGCGGCTTCGCTAATGCCAACGGTGGCACTTTGCTGGTGGGAGTGAACGACTCGGGGCAAGCCGTGGGTTTGAGTAATGCACCTAAGTTATTAGAAGACTTACCCAATATGGTACGAGATGTGTTGGGCATTTTGGTGGAAGTAAATTTGGTCAAACACCAACAGCATGAGGTGATTGAGATTGTCGTTCCCGCCTTTGCTTACCCCATCAGCTATAAAGGTGAATACCACTATCGCACTGGCAGTACTAAACAGGAACTTAAAGGGGCGGCGCTAGATCATTTTTTATTAAAAAAACAAGGTTTGCGCTGGGATGCGGTCACTGTAGTAATACCTGAACTGGCTGATTTGCATGAGCCTACTATTGCCCGCTTTAAACGCATGGCGGTACATAATGGTCGATTAGATGAGGCCGCCTTGCAAGACAGCGATCTGTCATTGCTAGAAAAATTACGTCTGGTCGATCAGCAACAGTTAAAACGGGCTGCTGTACTACTTTTTCATCCCGATCCTGAATGTTTAGTCACCAATGCTTATATCAAAATTGGCTTTTTCAGCGATGAGCATGCCAATTTACTGCATCATGACGAAGTGCATGGCAATTTATTTGACCAAGTATTTAATACCATTGAGGTGCTTAAGCTTAAGTACTTTAAAGCTATTATCAGTTATGACGGCATAGTAAGGCAAGAGCGCTTTCCTGTGCCTCTAGAAGCACTGCGAGAAGCATTACTTAATGCGGTAGTGCATAAAGACTACGCCAGCGCGACCCCCATTCAAATTAGTGTGTATCCCGACAAGCTGATGATTTGGAACCCAGGCGTGTTACCCGATAATTGGACGATAGAAACGCTACTGAATAAGCACTCTTCACGGCCATTTAACCCAGATATCGCGAATACTTTTTTTCGCTCAGGGTTAATTGAATCTTGGGGCCGTGGTATTGAACGTATTGTGAAAGCATGCGAGCAAGCAGGAACACCCGCGCCTGAGTGGGAAGTGCTAGGGGGGGATTTTTGGACGATTTTCCATTTTAGTCATGATCACCTGATAACCGACCCAGTCACCGACCCAGTTACCGACCCAGTTACCGACCCAGCTACCGACCCAGCTACCGACCCAGCCGCTGAACTTAACGCAGTAGATCGCCTACTTCTTTTATTACAGCACCATGCTCTTGGCCCCAAAGCGTTACAGGCTGCTCTTGATTTAAAGCACAGGCCTACCTTTAGGGCTAATTATCTCTATCCTGCATTGCAGCAAGAGTTAATTGAAATGACGCTACCAGCAACGCCCACCAGTCCCAAGCAAACCTATCAGCTTACAGAACAAGGCAAGTCTCGCTTGCGGCAGTTATTGAGCAAAGCTAAGGAATAATAAAAACATGAAAATACAATTTAAGGTTCAGCCCTATCAAACTGCTGCCGTAGAAGCTGTGCTGGAGTGCTTTACCGGTCAGCCTTATCAAGATGCTTTTAGCTATAAAATCGATCCGGGCACGGTTAAAGCTACCCATCCAGCTCAACAGACGATGCATTATGACCAGTCAGAATTTAGCACGGCTGAGCATGGTTTTCGTAACCAAGATATTCGCCTAACTACAAAAGAACTGCTCGATAATATTCAAGCCTTACAAAAGCAACAGAACTTGTTTCAATCTGCTCGTATAGACGGCTACACCGACATGACTGGCAAAGCCATGCCGAGTAGCTACAAGCCGGGGGCCGCACTCAATATAGATGTAGAAATGGAAACCGGTACTGGTAAAACCTATTGCTACATTAAGACTATTTTTGAGATGAACAAGCAGTTTGGTTGGAGCAAGTTCATCATTATGGTACCCAGCATAGCCATCCGTGAAGGGGTGCAAAAGTCATTGCAAATGACCGCAGAGCACTTTGCCGAGCAGTATCACAAAAAAGCCCGATTCTTTACCTATAATTCTAAACGCCTACATGAATTAGAGAGCTTTTCTAGTGACTCTGGCATTAACATTATGGTGATGAACATTCAGGCGTTTAACGCCACTGGTGCAGATAACCGACGTATCTATGAAGAACTGGATAACTTTCAATCTCGTCGCCCCATTGATGTGATCAAAGCTAACCGGCCTATTCTGATCCTCGATGAACCTCAGAAAATGGAAGGTGCAGCCACCCTTAAGGCGTTACCTCAATTTGAGCCGCTATTTATTTTACGCTATTCCGCTACCCATAAAACCGTACACAATGTGGTGCACCGACTAGATGCGGTGGATGCGTATAACAACAAGCTGGTAAAGAAAATTGCCGTACGCGGTATTCAAGCGCGTGGTATTGCCGGCAGTGCGGCTTATCTGTATTTACAGAATATTGAGATCTCTAAGCAAAGCCCAGTGGCACAGCTGGATATGCAGGTGCAACTCAAATCTGGCGCCATTAAGCGCCAAGTAAAACGCATACGCCAAGGCGACAATCTGTTTGATGTATCTGGTGGGCTAGATGCCTACAGTGACCGCTATGTAGTGGCACAAATTGATGCACTGGCGGATACCCTTGAGTTTACCAATGGCGTAGTTCTGAAAGCCGGTGATGTGCAAGGAGATGTGAGTGAAGAGCAGATGCGCCGCATTCAAATTCGCGAAACCATTAATGCGCATTTAGAGAAGGAAAAACGTCTTTTCAACCAAGGCGTTAAAGTACTTAGCTTGTTCTTTATCGATGAAGTAGCCAAGTACCGTGACTACAGCCAAGATGACGAGAAAGGTGAATACGCTCGGATGTTTGAAGAAGAGTATCAGGATGCTGTGGATGCTTACCTACAAGAGCTGGCACTGGATAATGATGCCTACCGTGACTATTTACGGGGGATAGACACAGAACAAACTCATAACGGTTATTTTTCTATCGACAAACGTAAGAGTCAGTTAGTTGATCCTAAAATAGCTAAAAAAACTGGCTTGTCTGACGATGTGGATGCTTACGATCTGATCATGAAAGACAAAGAGCGTTTGTTGTCCTTTGTTGAACCCACTCGTTTTATCTTTTCTCACTCAGCGCTGCGTGAGGGTTGGGATAACCCTAACGTATTTGTGCTGTGCATGCTTAAGCAGACTGAAAACGTTAATACCATTTCACGTCGTCAAGAAGTGGGCCGAGGTTTACGTATTGCCGTTGATAAAACCGGTAAGCGGATGGATAAATCAGACGAAGTACATGACATCAATATACTCACAGTAGTTGCTAACGAGAGCTACAGCAGCTTTGTAGATGGCCTACAAAAAGAGATGCTTGAAGAGCTGGCTGCTCGCCCACGTAAGGCAAGTGAAGATTACTTTAAGGGTAAGGTGCTCCAAACAGCTCAAGGGTTATATGAGGTTACTGAACTTCAAGCAAGGCAGATCCATCGTTATCTTGTTAAAAATGACTATGTTGATGAAGAAGATAACCTGACTGAGCAATATCACCAAGATCATGCGCATGGCGCGTTGGCAGCTTTGCCTGCAGACCTAGAGTTGATTGCTGAGCAAGTGCAAGGGTTGATTGCTTCTGTATTGACGAACGAAGCTTTACCACATATTCCTGATGACCGGGCAACCAAAGTTAACTCCCGTAATGACCAGAACTTCTTTAAAAAGGAATTTCAGGATCTGTGGGATAAAATTAACCGTAAAGCCGTTTACCGTGTCGACTTTGATTCTGCTGAGCTGGTTAAAAAGTCGATTGCGGTGTTGAACAAAGAATTACAAGTTACTGTGTTGCAGTACGGTGTGCAGACGGGCATGCAAAGAAAGAACTTTACCGGAGAAGATTTAGGCCGCGGTGACACCTTCGAGGTCGAAGAGAACCGCAGGTCTGATGAAAACAAACCAATTTTCTCGACGGTTAAATATGACCTGCTGGGTAAAGTTGCTGAAAATACAGAGCTGACACGCGAAACCGTGGCACAAATTTTATCGAAAATGAGCCCTGACAAGTTTTATCAATTTCAGCAAAATCCTGAGCACTTTATCAGTGAAGTTAGCCGTCTCATTAAAGAGCAAAAAGCGACCACAGTTATTGAGCACCTTACTTATAATCTGACCGAACAGGTATACGAAAGCAGTGAAATATTCACGGCAACGCAAGCAGGCCAAGATTTTAGCCAGGCTACAGAAAAACTGAGTAAACATGTTTACGATTATGTAGTAACTGACTCGAACACTGAGAAGCGCTTTGCCGCAGCCCTAGAAACGAGTGCTGAAGTGGCGGTTTACGCTAAATTACCGCGCGGCTTCTTAATACCGACCCCGGTCGGTGACTACAACCCAGATTGGGCTATCGCCTTTACAGAAGGTACAGTGAAGCACATTTATTTTGTTGCTGAAACCAAAGGTAGCATGTCTAGCATGGATCTACGTGAGCTAGAAAAAAGTAAAATTCAGTGCGCTCAAAAGTTCTTTATTGAACTTGCTGCAAAGCAGAACGACCCAAGCGTTAAGTACGAAGTGGTTGATAGTTACGAGAAGCTAATGGACTTGGTGGGGTAGAAGATACTTTACATTTAAATTGAAGCATATAGAGATACGGCCTCTGTATGCTTTATAAGCTTTTTGCTGCTTTTACTTTTTAAGTGCCTCCTGCCTTTGGATACTACGCTGTAAGCGGACTAATGCAGGGTGGTTACTACCTAAGGAAGCAGTGAGTTGTTCAAACAGTGAATAAGCTTCTGTCTCTTGGTAATCGCCTTGGTCAACTAACTCAACCAAGCGATCCAGGTTTTTTCGTTCAGCGATAGGCGGGTAGGGGGCAACCAGCATGATGGTTTCTAGTACATCACTGCTGATCTCACCATAGCTGCGTACCAAAGGTATTTCAGCTACAAATTTACCTTCAGCATTACGGCCTACGGTGCGAATGTTTTCTTTGTGAACGGATGATAAAACCTGGGGGCTATGGGTGCTCACAATAAACTGAATGTTTGGGAAAGCACTGCGTAAAGAAGAGAGTACACCTTGCTGCCAAGCGGGATGTAAGTGCAGGTCGACTTCATCAATAGCTACAATGCCTTTGGTTAGCTCAGGTGCTCGTTCTTGCAAGTGACCATTTAAACGAGCACACCTAAAAGCAATGTCTGCCACCAAGGAGATCATCGCTCGTACGCCATCACTCAATAAGCTTACTGGTAGCAATCCATGATCAGCATGCCACATCACTAGCTCTTGGTGCGCAAAGCTATAATGAAACTCGCTCCAACCTTCTTCACTCATGGCCTGGTTTACCGCATTTTGAATGCCCTCTAATCGCGGTTTTAAATTAGATTGCTCATAGCCTTTAAATTCCTTTTCTTGTTGAGCTGAGCCAGTGGCATCTTTTAGCCATCGTTGCATTTGTCTAAAGCTAGAAGAGGAAGATAAGCAATCTTCATAGCCCAACGTACGACTGCCACTGATTACTGCTTTACCTGGCGCTTCTTTATGGTTTACCCACAACCTGCTTGACGGATAGTAGCTAACTATAGGCAGCTCAATATTTGCTTCAGTTCTTAGGCTTACCTGAAGTTCTTTGCCCCAATCAGCGAGTGGTGCAGCGTCTTTAATTGTTGTGCGTCCCTTAGGGCTATTTAGAGCACGCTGCCACTGTATGGCTGGTGTACTCATTGCCGCATCAATAATCACAGGGAAGTTCTGCTCATTCTCAAACCCGTTGCCTATTGCACTATAACGCGCATCAGCACGAGCTATATTTTCAGACTTACCCATATCAAAGGCACCGACAAACGGGCCCAGGGCGGCAGCTATAGCCTCTAGTACTGTCGTTTTACCCTGTCCATTACGTGCAGCAATGACGGTCAGCTCAGGATGAAAGTCGATTTCAAAGTCTTCAAATTGTCGGTAGTTTTGCAGATGCAGCTTAGTTAACTTCATACTTCTCCCGCTGACATACAGCGTGAAGGCAGGCCGTCTGAATGTTCAATCGTTATTAAGAGTTTAGCTGGTGAGTCTAGCATATTGTTGAAAGCAAAAAACTCAGTCAAGGCGCTCGTCTATGGCTCTGGTAGCAGTAAACACTAGGTATCTGACTGTCGCATTAACGAGTGCAGATCTATGGTTGCTAGTTTACCTTGAAAGGGTATACCTAGTTCTAGTTATGATAACCTCAAGATGAGATTGAGAATTGTTTTCTTTTGGGGTTAGCAAGAAGTTTTCTTGATATAGATATAGTTAGTTAAATGTGTGAACGAAGAAAAGGATCAGCAGATAAGGGAGTCACTGTTATATACTAGTGCTGGCGCTTACTAAAGATTGCTTAATGAGGTGTAAGCTTCTGGCAAACGGCCACCAAGCGGCCACGAGAAAGCACTTAAAGCCTAGATACAAAAAAGGCCACTTCTAAGAAGTGACCTAAGTTGTTGATTTGATTGGTCGGCGTGAGAGGATTCGAACCTCCGACCCCTAACACCCCATGCTAGTGCGCTACCAAGCTGCGCTACACGCCGAATCGAGACTAACTATATCGAGCTGCTGATAGAGCTGCAAGCTGATTTTGGTTATTTAAGCTCGGTTGCTGGTTTCTTACTCAAAGTGTGGCCTTTTCAACGATTAAAACAGTATTTGCGCCACTTCCGCGTTCTGAGATAATAGCCCGCTATTCGGCTAAGCCAACAAAAGACAACATTATGACAGAGCAAGATGAATACTGGATGCGCCAAGCCATGGTGCTGGCGGCTAAAGCGGAACAAGAAAATGAAGTCCCTGTGGGGGCGCTAGTGGTGCATAAGGGGGAGTGTATTGGGCAGGGCTGGAATAAGTCGATTGGTAGCCATGATGCCACCGCCCATGCTGAGATTATGGCACTGCGACAGGCCGGCCAAGTGTTGGGTAATTATCGCCTGCTCGATTGCACGCTATATGTCACATTAGAGCCGTGCATGATGTGTGCAGGTGCCATGGTGCACAGTCGTATTCAGCGGGTGGTATATGGTGCCAGTGATGCCAAAACAGGGGCGCTCGACTCGGTATTGCAATTATTGGCAACCCCTGGGCTTAACCACTTGGTGGCTTGGCAATCGGGCGTATTGGCGGATGAGTGTGCCGCTCAGTTGAGTGCTTTTTTTAAGCGTCGCCGAGCCGAGAAAAAAGCCGCCCGCAAGCAAGAACAAAACTAAAAAGGGGTCGGAGTCATTTTTGCATTTTTTATAGCAAAGCCGCTTAATTTGAACCTTTTGATGCTTGTTCACCCGAAAAAGGGTCGGAGTCATTTTTGTACTTTTTTGTAGTAAAACGCTTGTTTATGGCTGTTGAAGTTTGTTCATCACCGCAGGGTGCGGCTTGCCAATAGTGAAGATGGCGAGCACAATAAGTGTTCGTCAACTAGGAGATATACCTGTATGGAATTGGCCCACTATCGGCGTGAATATTTGCAAGGCGGCTTACGTCGCAAACACTTGCCGGATAACCCTCTCGATTTGTTTGAAACTTGGATGCAGCAAGCGGTGGCCGCAGAAATAGGGGATCCTACCGCCATGGTGGTGGGAACCGTCGATGAGCGAGGGCAGCCGTATCAGCGTATTGTGTTGTTAAAGCATTTAGATGAACAAGGGTTTGTGTTTTATACCAATATGGGCAGTCGTAAGGCCAGCCAGTTAGCGCATAATCCGCGGGTTAGCTTATTGTTTCCGTGGCATGATCTAGAGCGTCAAGTGCATGTGACTGGGCAAGTAGAGCGCCTTTCTACGCTAGAGGTGATGAAGTATTTTAGTAGCCGCCCCAAAGACAGCCAAATTGGCGCTTGGGTGTCACAGCAATCAACACGCATTTCGGCACGTGGGGTGTTAGAGGGTAAGTTTTTGGAAATGAAACAAAAATTTGCCAGCGGTGAGGTGCCCTTGCCCAGCTTTTGGGGCGGTTTTAGGGTTAAGTTTGACTCAATCGAGTTTTGGCAAGGGGGCGCCAACCGCCTACATGACCGTTTTATTTATCAAGATAAAACAGGCGAGGGTGAAGCCGCCTGTTGGTCGATAAGCCGTTTAGCTCCCTAAAGGGGACGCTTGGCGCGTTATTCCATTGTTATTCTTCTTCTTCAAAGTACCAATAGCCCTGATTGACCAGTGGCAGCAATACTTCTAATAAGGCCTGGGGTTGCTTTAAGCAAGCGACTTCTGGGCCGCAAATGCGCGCCTGATCACACAGCAAGCTAATGGCTTCACGATCGGACTCGGCTAATTGATAGCGCTCACCGTCTAAGTAAAAGACCTGCTCAGCATCTTGCATGTAAAAGCAGCGAACCCCAGCCAAACGGTATAGGTGATCACCGTTATCCATGCGCAAGACTAATTCTTCTAAGCTGTAGGCAGGGTCAGGCTGCTCAAGATCTAAATCGTGCTTGGCATCTGAGATCATTTCACCAAACCAATTGGCTAACTGTTCGGGATCTTCTAATAACTCTGCCATTAACGTTTTAACTTGTGATAGCACAGCGTGATCAATGCGCCCATGAGCGCTACAGGCCGGCATGTCGGCATCATTAAAGCGACGGCTGGTCACTTCGTGAGCCAGCAGATGATCGGCAAAACCTGAGATTAAATCACGCGCATCGGGGGCGCGAAAGCCCACTGAATAATTAAGCGCTGGTGTTTCGGCGTAGCCTTCGTGCGGGCAGCCTGGCGGAATATAGATCATATCGCCTGGGGTCAGTATTTCGTCTATTTCAGCGTCAAAAGCTTCGCAGTGGCGTAAAGCGCCGTTAGCGGCAAATTGCTTTAGCTCTTGTTTAAGGCCTACGCGCCAGCGGCGTGTGCCTTCACCCTGAATAATAAAGACCCCATATTGATCGATATGCGGGCCAACGCCACCGCCAGGGGTGGAGAAGCTTACCATTACATCATCAAAGCGCCAGCCCGGAATAAAGCGAAAGGCATCGGCTATATCTTGCACCCCCGGATGCCATTGGTTAACGGCCTGCACCAGTAAGGTCCAGTCTTTATCACCCAAATGGTCGTAGCTGTCAAAGGGGCCACTTTCTGCCTGCCAGCGCGCATCGGCTCGCCACACCCGACGTGACTCTATTTCTGATTCCAGTGCTAAGCCTGCTAATTCATCTGGGCTTAAGGGATCGTCAAAGTCAGGGAAGGCACCTTTGATCAGTACCGGTTTTTTTTGCCAGTAATGAGTCAAAAAGTCATTAATATCAAGAGTAAGCGCGCTATGCATGGCAACCTGCGGTGGTAAAAGAAAGCATGAAAAGAGCGGCTATTATGCCAAGGCACAGCCGAGAATGATAGATTGGAAAAGCATCGTCGAGCGCCAAGCACCAAGCGCCCAGCACCAAGCTAAATAATAGGCGGTGGTTATCTTTAGTTTGCGGCGTACAGCGTAAGAGGTATGGCTTTTGATACAAAAAACCGAGCCTGTATGGGGCTCGGTTTTTTTAGCTAGGCGCTTGGTGCTGGGCGCCGGGCGCTATGCCTTAAATCTCGTCGGTAAGCTTAATAGCCTTGCCAATGTAGTTGGCGGGCGTCAGCAGTTTCAGCTCGTCTTTAACGGTTTCTGGCAGATCTAGGCCGTCGATAAAGGTGCGCATGCCCTCGGCGTTAACGCGCTTACCACGGGTTAGCTCTTTTAGCTTTTCATAAGGCTTTTCAATGCCGTAGCGACGCATCACGGTTTGTACTGGCTCGGCCAATACTTCCCAGTTTTGATCTAAATCCGCCGCTAACGCGTCAGGGTTGGCTTCTAACTTACTAATGCCTTTAAGGGTGGCTTGGTAAGCAATCACAGAGTAACCCACAGCCACACCTAAGTTGCGCAGTACTGTGCTGTCGGTTAAGTCTCGCTGCCAGCGGGAAACGGGCAATTTGGCAGATAAGTGATTAAAAATCGCGTTAGCTAGCCCTAAGTTACCCTCGGAGTTTTCAAAGTCGATGGGGTTAACTTTGTGCGGCATTGTGCTTGAACCAATTTCGCCAGCCACGGTTTTTTGCTTAAAGTGGCCAATTGAAATGTAGCCCCAAATATCACGGTCAAAGTCTAATACTATGGTGTTAAAGCGCGCTACGGCATCAAACAGCTCGGCAATATAGTCGTGCGGTTCAATTTGAGTGGTGTAGGGGTTAAAGTCGAGCCCTAAGTTGGTAACAAAGCGCTCGGCAAATACCTGCCAGTCAACTTCTGGGTAGGCAGATACGTGGGCATTATAGTTACCCACGGCACCGTTGATTTTGGCCAGCATTTCAACTGATTTAATCTGTTTTAACTGACGCTCAAGACGATACACCACGTTGGCCATTTCTTTACCCAAAGTGGTGGGGGATGCTGGCTGACCATGAGTACGGCTTAACATGGGTACGTCACGGTACTGGGCAGCTAGGCCTTTGATAGCGTCAATTAACTGCTGGCAATAAGGCACAATTATCTGTTCGCGACCGGCGGTTAGCATAAGGGCGTGAGCGTTGTTGTTAATGTCTTCACTGGTGCAGGCAAAGTGAATAAACTCACTCACGGCGGCCAGCTCCGGCAAGACTTCTACTTTTTCTTTTAGAAAGTATTCCACGGCTTTTACGTCGTGATTAGTCACACTTTCTATGTCTTTAATGCGTTGGCCATCGGCTTCGTTGAAGTTGGCAACAATGCTGTCGAGTAGCGCATTGGCTTCATCTGATAGTGCAGGGACTTCAACAATGTCGGCATTAGCGGCTAGCGCTTGCAACCAGCGAACTTCAACTTCTACGCGAAAACGCAATAAACCAAACTCGGAAAAAATAGTGCGTAATTCTTGGGTTTTTGAACCGTAGCGGCCATCAACCGGAGAAATAGCCGTTAATGCAGACAATTCCATGAACAACAACTCCTGAACGTTGGGGGGTAATGCATAGCGTTAAGCTATCAGCTGTAAGCTGTCAGATAAACATTATGCTAAACAAAATAACAATGTGATTTACTTGCGTAGTGCAGACTGGGCTCTGGCCACTAATTGCTTGCGTGCAAACAAAATATGCCGGCGTTTACCGCCAAGCTGGCGCCATAGTACGGCGCTGCGAATGCCCGCCAGTAGTAGGGCGCGAATTTGGTGTTGCACGGGTGTTTGTTGTAAATAAGTGGGGTTTCCCGCCACTTGAATACGCGGGCCTATGGGGCTCACAATATCACTATAGATACTGGCAAGGCTTGCTAATATTTGGTCATCAAGTAATTCAAAATGATGGCGCTGGCGTTTTACTTGGTTAATGCGCTCGCCCAACATCGCCATAAGATCTTGGCGTTTGGCAAGCTTGCGCTCTAGCGCCACTATGCCCACTAAATAACGGGTGAGCTCGGCATTTTTACGGGCACTCTTGTTACTTAGCTGATCCACTATGGTTTGATAGCCTAAGGTCAGCTGGTCTTGGCCACCATACACATCGGCGGTTTGCTCGGCGTCGGTCACCAAAATACTGTTTAAGGTTGCCGTTAAGGTGGCTTTATTGTCAATGCTGCCTTGGCGGGCCACCTGCTGTACTAAATGGGCTGCTTGGCAAATACCGGCAAAAGCGAGAGTTTGATTCTCAAGGTTGTGGCTCACACTGGCTCCTCATTAAAACGCGTTTCTATTATTCCGCCCCCTAAGCAGACGTCGCCATCATAAAATACCGCGGATTGCCCTGGGGTGACCGCAGCTTGCGGCGTATCAAAAGTGACTTTTAGGGTGTCGTCACCTTGGGGCTCAACTAAGCAGGGAATATCGGTTTGGCGATAACGGGTTTTTATGGTGCAGCGAAAAGCCTCACTGATTGGCGTACGGTCTACCCAGTGTAATTGGCGTGTAATTAGGCCTTTAGAGTACAGCCGAGGGTGATCGCCTTGGGCGACCACTAACACATTGCGATCCAGCTCTTTGTCGACCACATACCAAGGATCGTCACTGGCATTTTTTAAACCACCAATGCCTAAGCCCTTACGCTGGCCTAAGGTGTGATACATCAAGCCTTGATGCTCACCAATCACCTCGCCGTTAACGGTTTCAATTTTGCCTGGCTGTGCGGGTAAATACTGAGCTAAAAAGTCAGTAAATTTACGCTCACCAATAAAGCAAATCCCTGTGGAGTCTTTTTTGCCAGCGGTCACTAATTCGAGCTGCTCGGCAATGCGGCGTACTTCGGGCTTTTCTAGCTCGCCCACCGGAAACAGGCTTTTGGCTATTTGTTCGCTACTTAGGGTATACAAAAAATAGCTTTGATCTTTATTGCCATCAATGCCGCGTAGCATTTGCGGTTGTTCGCCAAAGCTGCGACGAACATAGTGGCCGGTGGCAATGTAGTCTGCGCCTAGATCTTCGGCAGCAAATTCTAAAAACGCTTTAAATTTGATTTCTTTATTGCACAGAATATCAGGATTAGGCGTGCGACCGGCTTTGTATTCGGCCAAGAAGTGCTCAAATACATTATCCCAATATTCGGCCGCAAAGTTGATGGTATGTAATTCAATACCCAGTTTATCGCATACCGACTGTGCATCGGCTAAGTCTTCGGCGGCAGAGCAATACTCATCGGTATCGTCTTCTTCCCAGTTTTTCATAAACAGGCCTTCCACCTGATAGCCCTGCTGTTGTAGCAGATAGGCTGAAACTGAAGAGTCTACCCCGCCGGACATGCCGACAATCACTTTTAATTGACTGTTATCGCTCATTACTCGCCGTCACCTGATTGCAAAACGGTCGCCATTTTACCAGACAAACGCCACTAGCGGGAGGCTATCCCCATAATTCAATGACGCTATTTTATGAGACAGCCTAATTCACGTTTACTCTTGGGTGCGGCAACGTTCAGCAGGAACACTGAGCGCCTGTAATAAATAGGCTTTAAATGAGGGACTATAGTCTTGTTGTGCTAAGGCTTGTGCCATGCAGGCCAGCCAAGCATCGCGCTCGCTTGAGCCAATGGCTAAATGGGCATGGGCACGGGGAATACTGATGGGGCCATACTTTTCACGATATAAAGAAGGGCCGCCTAGCCAGCCGGCTAAAAAGCGAGCCAGTTTATCGGTGCTTTCTTTAAGGCAGTCTGGGTGCATGGCTCTAATAATGGCGGCGTCGTCGCGGGTATTCATGGCGTGATAAAAGTCGGCGGCTAATTGCTGTAGCCCAGCTTCGCCCCCTGCGGCCAGATAAGAGTGGTTTGCTTGACCAAAGGTCTCGGGAGTTGTCATTTATCAGCTCTTTTGGGGTTATTGCAAGCGGGCAGCTTGCTCTAGGGTTTTCCAGTCACTAAATAACTGTATCGGGTCGCACAATTGCTGCATAGCGTGCAGTGCCGTCGCGTAGCCAAGTTGTAAGCCAAATACGCGTACCCCTTGTTGCTCTTTAGCCTGTTCAACTTGTTGTTGTAATTCTTGGCTTACCTGAAACTCACCGTCACTCACCAGCAATATATCAGCTTGCTGATAGGCCTGTTGTTTTAACCGTTGTAAGGCGGCTAATAAGGGGGTGTTAACATCGGTACCACCACTAAAAGAGCCGCGTAACATATCCAGTAACTCGGAGAGCGTTAAGTCTTGATTGTCTAAGGTGAGCAGTTCATCGCGCCCACCAAATAAATATACCAAGCAGGCGCGGTTATGTTGTTTAGCCACACTCAGCGCCTCTAATACCAAGGCTTTAGACACTTGCTCGGCTAGGCCATGCATAGAGGCTGATGTATCTAGGCATAAAATAATAGGACCTTGTTGCAAGCCTTGGCCTGTGCCTTCGCCCTTGCCAGAGCGCGGGGCTGTCCAGTCGGTGCCAGCATCAATGGGCATAACACCGGCTACTGCATAACTGAGCAGACCTTGTTCGGCGCGACGGGCGTGCCACAGCATGTGTAATACCGAGTGCCCCATAAAAGCGGCTTCTATGGGCAACATGCGGGTGAGGTTGTCGGAGCGAGTTATACCGTCGGTTTCCATAGGCACATCGGGTATTTTTCGTTCTTGCAGGCCGTTTTCGTTGGGGCTCATTTTTTGCTGTAACTGGCTGATGTCAGCACTTTGCTCAGGGCTGGGTCTTTGCTGACCCAATTGTTGCAATAAGCGCTGTAAAGGCTGAATGTTTGAAATCCACTGCTTTAAGCGTAATAAGTCAAACCAAGCTCTGTCTCTTAGCTCGCCACTGTTTTGATCGGTCCCAATCGCCGGTGCCACACCTAGCTCTTCCGCTACTTGATCCATACTTTGCCATAAGCTCACCCTGTGCTCCCACTGCTTGGCAAGCTTATTAAGGGCATCGCGAGTATGGCGAGCCCGGGCTTTTTGTTGAGCTGTGGCTTTATCTAAGCTTGGCTGATGCAAGGTTAGCCCGTTAGCGGTGGCAGGCCAAGCCAGCTCAACGTGCTCAAGCGTTAGCAAAATATCTTGCACCACAGCTTGTGCCACTTCGGGAGTTTGTTCGCTATATAGCAAGGCACCAGAGCGGGCCAGTAACTGGCGAATACGACGCTCGGTACTGGTGTTTAGCCAGTGCGCAGGGGGAGCTAGTTGCCCTTTGTCGAGTCTGGCCAATAATTGCTGCACCCAAGTGGCTCTGGGCAAAAGGCTGCCCAAAGAATGAGTCACCACCAGTGAAAACAAGTTTTCGGGCAGAGCGGATAAAGGCGCCAGTCCAGGAGGTAATGGGGCAGCCATCAATTACGCCTCAACCGGTAGGGCAGCAAAGCCCTCGTGCAACTGTTGCAAGCGCGCTTGTTGCTGGGTTAATTGTTTTTGTTGCTGCGTTAACTGCTGCTGTATTTGTGCTGATAGCTCAGGCTCTAACCACAAATGCTGGCGCAAGCGCTCGGGTAAGTCTGTCAGTTGTTGATCTAGCCAGCTTAAATATTGCGTTAGCTCGGCAATGCGCTCGTCAAGTTGGCGTAAACGAGACTCAATGTGTGCCGCGGGCCAGGCTTTAGCTTGCAAGGCTGTGGGACGTTGATAAGACTCTAAAATAGGCTGGTATTGATCAAGGTGGCCGCCTAAATTACGAATTTCATCGCCGGTAAAGCGAGAGTTAGTTAAGCGCGGCTGATGATATAACAATTCACCTTTCTCATTGGTGCGCTGACGCTGACCTTGAGCTTCTGTGACGGGCTGGCCTTGCTCGTCTAAATACAGTTGGTAGCCCTGTTCGTTGAGTGCAGGAAGCACAGGGTCGCCATCTTGATCTAATCGTTGCTGCCAGCTATCTACTAATTCGGCCATTAGCGTTGGGCTAAAGCCTGGGTCTGCGGCAATATGCTCTTTTAACCATGTATTTAAAACTGCAAATTGCTCGGGCTGTTGCCACATGCAGTGCGGTAATAACCAAGCATCAAAGAGCCCAGCTTGCGTTTCACCATTACAAAAAGCCGATACCTTGATAAGTTTTATCACTTTGCGCCAGCGTCTATCAGAAATCGTTATATCTTGCTCGGCCAAGAAGGTCCGCAAGCTATGTAATAAACGGATCAGTGCATCGGATAACTCAAGTTGGTTGGCGCCGTCGCGAATGGCGTCCAGTTCGGCTTGGCTTAAGCGTTGTGAGTCATCGGGGGCTTGATAGCTGTGGTTTAAGGTGAGCAACTGGGTAAAGCTATCATCGTTAATGGGGTTAACTTGAAAGCGCAGTAAAAAACGGTCGTATAGCGCGTTGAGTTCGGCACTTTCTGGTAACTCGTTACTGGCGGCAATGACCGAAATAAGCGGTACGGCTACACGTTCACTGCCGTTGTCGAATTGACGCTCATTGAGCAGGGTAAGCAGGCTGTTAAGAATGGCGCTGTTGGCTTTAAATATTTCATCAATAAAGGCAATGGCAGACTCGGGTAAATAGCCTTTGGTTTGGCGTAAGTAGCGGTCTTGCTCGAGTGCTTTAATAGACAGGGGGCCAAATAATTCTTCGGGTACCGAAAAGCGCGTTAATAAGCGTTCGAAGTAGCGATTATCATCAACTATGGTGTGCAGACGACGCGCCATTTCACTTTTAGCTGTGCCCGGGGGGCCAAGTAATAATAAGTGCTCACCTGATAACGCGGCGAGCAAGGCCAGTCTGGCTGGCGTATCCCGCTCTAGCAGCCCTTGCTGCATGTGGGTGATAAGTGCTGCAATACGGGATTTTGTCGCCATGTGTCAGACCTGTCATTTGATTGTATTAAAAGTGTTTTACGATTGTACCCAAAAAGGCGGGCGGCTTTAAGCGCTAAGCTGTAAGAAATAG